>CAZBTJ010000015.1:0-56726 GCA_964494325.1 uncultured Pirellulales bacterium | reverse complement strand
CGATATCAATGGTCAGCATATAGATCAGGATCATGATAATATGGGTGGCGAACCCATCGAAGATGTGTTTAAAGCCAAGTTTTCAATTGACCGAATCAATCCATGGATTACCAAGCATAAAATTGTGGGTGATCTTA
Organism: uncultured Pirellulales bacterium; assembly: GCA_964494325.1. Lineage (GTDB taxonomy): Bacteria > Planctomycetota > Phycisphaerae > Sedimentisphaerales > Anaerobacaceae > JAIPFM01. The sequence continues at coordinate 56,589 of CAZBTJ010000015.1, read as the reverse complement.
ATGGATCATATAAGTATATTTACCTGTGGTTCTCTGAGCTATCCGGTATCAATCCCAACACATTTACCATTGATGATATGAGTATTGATGATGGATCGATTGTACCGTCCGAAGTTAAGGAAGTGGGTGAATATTGCTACCGCATTAAGTTTGTGGCTTCCTCTGGCAGTCATAATGTTCTGGTCGGTCCGGAGATAAGTGATAGAGTCGGCAACCTCTTTGACCAGGATCGAAATGGCATAGGCGGAGAAGAACCTAACGATATTTATGCTTTTAGTTTTGAAGAGACAGAGGTTGTATTTGTTAATCAGATCACGGTTGATGATGATGGGCCGGCAGATGTGGCCAGCATTCAGGGAGCTATAAACTACGCAACGGATGGAGACGTCATTGATGTTCGGCCGGGTATCTACCGAGAAAACATCTATTTCAACGGAAAGAGGATAACTGTACGTGGTATGACAGGTGACTCCGATTTTGCTCAAGCCATTTTGGATGGTAAAGGCGAGGATGCTGTAACCTTCGATTCCGGGGAAGGTACAGGCTCCGTTTTGCAGGGCATGACGATTAGAAATGGAAATAATGGTATTTACTGTTCTGGATCTTCTCCTGAGATCTCGAATTGTGTTATTGTAGGAAATATAAACGCTGGTGTCAGTTGCGTTTCTTCATCTGCGCCTTGGATTGTGAATTGCACGGTTGTCGCGAACGTTCTTCGAGGCATTTCTGCAGATTCCAGTACCCCCGAGATTGCCAACTGCATCCTCTGGGAGAATGGAGATGACCTGTACAATTGTTCAGCGACCTTCTCCTGCATTCAAGATGGAGATGCAGGTCCAGGGAATATTGTCTTTGAGCCATATTTTGTGGATCCAGCTTCATGCGACTTCCGTTTGCAGAACTATTCACCCTGTATTGACACAGGCAATCCAGATTTTGACTTCACCCAAGAGCCAGACGCCGAAGGCGGGATTGACATCGGAGCGTATGGCAATAGCAATCAGGCTACAAAAGTGGGTACGGATGAAGATGCCGATGGTTTACCAGATGACTGGGAGCTTCTATGGTGGCCGAATGATCCGAATCTATCACATGAACCCAATGATAACACCGATGGTGACAACTACTCTGCACGCGCAGAATATTTATGGGGGTATAACCCCGGTATTTTAGACGCTAATGAGCCTTTTGATATTATGTACTTTGATTATGGTCCATCGGAGGGTGATCTCTTTCGAGGTGATGTATTCTATGTGGATTATCTATTAAACATGGATGCTGATGTCAGTATCAACTTCAATGTTGCAGGCACAAATACTACATTGCGGCAGATAACAAGCTATGGCGTGGTTGGGTATAACACGGTGATATGGGATGGCACGGATAACACGGGAGAAATTGTACCCGACAACTTCTACGATGTAGCTATTGTGGCTAAACATAATCCCACCAGCAGTGCCAACCGATCTTCAACTCCTGGCAGAACGACTAACCCCCAAACTGTAGCAACACCCAAAGTCAATGCGAAGGGGTATGATCCGTATAAGAACCTCCCAGTACAAATCGACTTTGATTTTACTGACTGGGGTAAGTTGATGATGCGGGTTGACTGTGTTGATGTTAAAGGGTTGTTCTACTACTTTATGAACAATGACCAACTTCTCGAACCAGGGCATCACACGTATTATTGGAACGGCAGAGACGGAAACGGTGAAATCTATCAGGGTGACTTTAATGTCTACTTTGAAGTGCCACAAGCTGTCCGGACGGGCGCACTGCTTATCCGAACGAGTCCACCGAAGATCTCGAACTTACTCTGTAATCAGTATCAAATCATTCCGGCCTATTCGGAAGCAAGTTCCATCACGTACGAATTAGACCAAGAGGCCAAGGTGTTTATAAAAATCAATGCACCTGATGGCGCGTTTGCCACAGTGCTGGATGGTGAACTGCAAGCAGCCGGATCTCAAGAGATCATCTGGTTGGGTCTAGACCCCAACGATCGCTTGCCGTCAACTGAAGGAGTCTTTGATGTTGAAATAACCGCTGAAAATCCCAACCATCCAGACGTGAAGTCTGTAAGTATTGGAACTATTACTGTATTTGAGTAAATTAATATGATGAATTATGTACGCATGATCGGTCTATTGTTTCTGGTTGTACTGACAGGGTGCCAATCGTCACAGAATCAAGGCACCATTGCATTTTCCCGTTTAACAGGGGATTACTGGCAATTATGGACTGCCCAGCCCAATGGGAAAGGTTCCAGTCAACTCACATCATCACCTTCAGATAAGCGATATCCCTGCTGGAGTCGTCAAGATAACAGACTGTTCTATAGAAACAACAACAATCAGGCATTTGTCCTGGATGTGCAATCCGCAGATGAAACAAGGATTCTCAATCAACTTGGCATGATCAGCAGCCTTGAAGAGTCGCCTGATGGGAAACAGTTGCTCCTGGTTCGCTTCCGCACAGAGCTGAAGGATAGCAGTGATATCTGGTTGGTCTCCCATGACGGTAAGGCTCGCACGCGCTTAACCAGTGACGTGGGCATGCAATACGATCCATCCTGGTCTCCAGACGGCACAAAAATGGCCTTGATCTCTGGCCCAGGCTATCAGGGCCACGAATTGTACATCATGGATGCTGACGGCAAGAATAGACAACAGCTCACTGACGATAAGGCACTGGAATTGCTACCCTGTTTTTCGCCTGACGGTCAAATGATCGCCTATGTTTCAGATATTGCCGGTAATTATGATATCTGGCTCAGAGATGCTGACGGTGCAAATCCTCGGCAGTTAACACAATACCCCGGCATGGATACTCGCCCCTGCTGGTCGCCAGATGGTAAGAAGCTTCTGTTTGTGTCCGACCGCAGTGGTCAACAGCAGCTATGGATAATGGATCTTAATGGAAACAAAGCCAAGCAACTAACCCATGGGCCGCAGAGTATGGACCCTGCATGGAAACCGTAGATGGATAAAGCACCTATGAAGCATAAATTACAAATTCTGGTATGTCGATCTGTCAGTGGGAAGTTCACCTCGCAACATCGAGGCGATGGTCTTTCACTCTTCTTCATCCTGCCAATTCTTGCCCTGTTGTGGGGGACAGTCTCCAATGCAGCCTCATCCCAGCCATTGATGATCACTGGCGTCTCGCTTGATAAACAGACCTTTGATCCCTCAAAAGGTGAATACATTACCCTGACCATTGCGATCAACCAGAAAGCTGATGTCAATGTGAAGATTTATGATCGTTTGAGCAATGAGGTCAGGCTGTATGCCAAGTCAATCCGTGACACAGGCAAATGTGAAGTCACCTGGGATGGCCGTCAAAAGAATGGGAAACTGGCTGCGGGTAATCTATTTCTCTACGTGATTGAAGCTACAAACCCGGCCGGGGAGAAGGTTGTCTACAACCAGGCCCCTCAAACAGGTGGACTCAAGGTCAAACCCCTGGAATATACCTTTGACAAGAAAACCGGCAGAATCACGTATGTTTTGCCCAAGGCCTGTATGGTGAGACTGCGCGTGGGTCTTAAAGATGGCATGCTGATACAGACATTGTTCGACTGGCAACCCCAGACAGCAGGACGCCATTCACTTGTGTGGGACGGTAAAGACGCCTCCGGCCTGATGAACCTGCGTGAACACCCAGAGTTAGAATTAAATCTGACCTGCTACCGTGTTCCAGCCAATACTATCATGACCACCGGCAACATTATTGCCTTGGCCAAACCAAAGACAAAAAACACAAATCTATCCCTGGACCTCTGGTCAACCACAAATAAGTACCTCCACTACACGCATGATCCTTTTCACTGCCATGAGCCGAAATTTACAGTATCCTTTCCTTTAGCCACCAAAGAAGATGGCAATGAAACACCCATGGTGACCAATACCACACCCATCAGAGTTGTACTTGATCCTCGCGATGCACGCTACATCATCAGCAAGCGATTCGAGGTCATGCTGTTTGTGGACGGCACCTACTTCTTTGAAATGGAAGAGGCCACTTCGCCATTCACATTCAATTGGAATACCAAGGGATTTAAACCCGGCCTGCACACAGTGACCGTTAATGTCATGAGCTATGACGATCACATCGGAGTAGTCAGCCAGCCAGTTATAATAGGAGAGCAGAAATAATGTGGCAAAAACTCATAAACGTAAATGTCATTTTAACTGTACTATTGGCAGTATGTATCCCAGTAGAGACGCAGGCCCACCATTATACTGTTCCGCCGGAGGATTATACGAATCCTACTGATCCCAATGTGCCACAAGATCCCTGTGCACCTGCAGATGATCGTACTCCCGACGACACTTGTCCTATTTTTGGAACCAGTTCGGACCCCACGGGGAGTGGTCTTGCCCCGAGTATAGGGGGAGAACCTGTTTACCTCTTTGATGGGAGCTTCTACTATCGGCATACCGATCTGACACTCCCAGGTAGGATTCCCATTGTCATTAGACGGGCCTATGATACGCGCAGCGAATTCAAAGGTCTCATGGGTTATGGTTGGTCAATGAATTACCACATCAGGTTGTTTACACGAAAAGATGGCAGTCTGCTTCTCAAACGCGGTGACAACAGCAAGACGACATTTCAACTTGAAGCAGATGGAACATACCAGGCCACCAAAGGGTATGAGACGGTAGCTGCCGATCCAAATGGTACCTTTACGCTCCGAAAACCAGATGGTTATACTTATGTATTCGATTTGGATGGCTGTTTGGAGTCGATCGGGGACAAGAATGGCAATCAGCTGTTATTCAGGTATGCTCTCAATCAGGATAATGCGAAGGCTTTTGAACCATTCAGTGGAACTTCACCCTATGCCATGACAGACGCACCCATCACGCTTGGGTACGATTTTCAGCTGATCCGTATTGACGAAGCAAAAGGCAATATTCTCACTGGGCGATTTCTGGAGCTTTCCTACAATGCCAATGGTCGTATCATTGCGATAAAAGACTCCATAGGCAGAGAGGTTACGTATGAATACGATCCCGCGCAGACAGGCGATCTGCTTGCCTACATAGATGCTGAAGGAAATTCCTATACCTATACATATGACGCCAAACACTTGATGACCTCATTCCTCGGACTTGGCTGCAGTGACTGTTCGCTGCACACCAATACGTACAACAGAAAAGCACAGGTCATTCAGCAGAAACACGGCAATAATGTCAAGGAGTTCAAGTATCTAGAAGACCGTCACACCGAGGTGATAACGCAGATCTTTAATGACGAAACCGGGGAGCCGCTCAATACTAGAAGCGAGCACTACTATTTCGATAGCAGCGGACGCACCACTGGTTTTAATCGACTGGTTGACGATCTGCGTGACCGGGATCCCAATAATCAGGACGTCGTTCACGCGTACACCTATGACTCGCAGGGCCATATGACTCAGCACACGAATCCCATGGGAGTGACAACCACTTACACCTATGATTCTGCAAACGGAAATCTCCTGACTGAGACCATACATATCCCAGATAGTAATGATAGAGTCATCACAGCTTACGAATACGATCCCAATGTCAATCTGTATACCAGCAAGACCATCTCTTCTACGTTAGAAACGCAGGCGTATAGAACGGAATATTCATATGATGCAAATGGCAACAGACTGACAGAGACGACATTCGCGGATTCCAGTGATCCCAGCACAGCCATGACCATTCACTATACCTATGACGCGTACGGGAATGTCCTGACCGTCACTGATCCCATGGGCCATGTCACTGGTCGAGAGTACAATGAACTTGGCTTTTTGATACGTGAATACGATCCAGGCGAGCCTGACCGTCAAACACTTTTCGCCTATGATGATCGTGGAAACATCCTCTTGAGAACGGATGCCAGAGGAAACACTACGACCTTCGAATATGACTCCCTAAATCGTCCAATCAGGACAACCGATCCACTGGGGAGCCAAACAGTCAATACCTACATCGGCGCCAATCTGGTTGAAATAGAGCGGGGAAGAACTGCAGCTCAAAGAGGCAGGATTACTAGATACGAGTACGATGGCCTAAACCGAAAAACGGCGGTCAGGATGAAAGATGATAACGGTATCGACGTGAGGCTTTTTCAATATACTTACGATTCCGAAGGTCAGGTCATTGCTGCCACCGATGGCAATGGAAACACCACAGCGAATAAGTACGATGAACTCGGCAGGTTAATCGGGATCACCGATCCGCTGGAGCACGAAACTACATTTGCCTACGACAAAGCCGGGAATCGTGCTCGAACGACGGATGCTGAAGACAGTATAACTCGCTATGTCTATGATTATGCCAATCGGTTGACAAAAGTAACCAATGCCTTGAACCATGCAACACGTTACACCTACAATTCCCTTGGTAACGTTCTGACTGTCACGGATGCCCGAGACAATACCACGACTCATACATATGATGATGCTGGACAACTTTTGATGGTTCTTGATCCCATGGGCCATACAACTCAATATGCCTATGACAAGAACGGCAATATGACGGAGAAGGTCGTGCCGAATGAGTTTGGCGACCCCACAGGTGCTGATCCCATTGTCTATTCATATGACGCCCACCATAATCTCAGTCAAATCAGCTATCCAGATGGTAAGGTCGTTACTTTTGCGTATGATCTGATAGGTAATAGGACAGCATGGAATGATGGGACGTTGTCTGGATCAACCGCACATGATGAGTTGAATAGAGCTTTGAACGTGACCACCAATTACCCAGAATTCTCCAAGACTGTTGGATATGCGTACGACCGGTTCGGTAGTCGGGCAAGCATGACAGATGGGGAAGGGAAGGTTACGGTATATAACTATGACACCTTTGGCAGGATGATGCAAATCTCGCATCCAAGTGATGCAGTAACTAGCTACAGCTATGACATGGGTGGCAGATCGATAAAGAAAACTTTGCCCAATGGAGTGTACACTGACTATACCTATGATCCAGCAGATCATCTATTGAGTTTAATCAACAAAAAGCAGGATGAAACAGTGATATCCTCCTATGCTTATTCATACGATAAAGTGGGCAATCGGTTAAGTATGACCACTCATGATGGCGCACATGTTTATTCGTATGATGATACCTATCAACTTGTCTCGGTTGACCATCCCGAAGGCTTTGCGTTCTCGGATGCAGACTATACTTATGATCCTATTGGCAATCGTCGAACTTCCACCGAATACACAAACTGGACCTACGATTATTCCAACCGGCTGCAGCAGTATGGCGACATAGAGTTTGCGTATGACGACAATGGAAACACCGTGGGCGGAGCGGATCCGCCAGGAGTGTCAAGCTACTCATATAACTATGAAAATCGAATGATTGTAGCCATCACTCCAGAACATACATCGAGCTATGTCTACACGCCATTTGGTGATCGTGTGGCAAAGACCGTTGATGATGATACGACGTGGTTCCTGTATGACAATGAGGATATCATTGCTGAATATAATGATGCCGATGCTCTCATCGCGAAATACTACCATGGCCAGCGAATTGATGAACCTGTTGCTATGAGTAGAGATAGTGAGATGTGCTACTACTTATTCGACGGCCTTGGATCTACGTCGGAGCTAACTAACCATGAGGGTTTGACCTTAGAGCGTTATATGTATGGGGTATTCGGTGACATATGTGATGCACCCTCGACGGGAAATGTTTATCTATATACCGGGAGGGAGTACGACTATGAAACTGGTTTTCATTTCTATAGAGCAAGGTATTATTCTGCCACAATTGGGTGTTTTGTTTCCTCCGATCCGATAGGATTTCTCGGCGGGATCAACTTCTACGCATACGTAAACAACAACCCAGTTAATGTGAAGGATCCCTACGGACATGGACTGATCTGCGATTCCGTGTGTTTTGCTGCGACCTTGCCACCGGTCCCATCGGTCGTCTCCCCTTTATGTGATCTCATATGCCCGCGTGAAATCGAAGAGGCAATACGGTGCATTCTTTGGTCCCAAGGCCCAGTATCATGCATTTATATGTGCGGAGATTTTGATATCGTATTCACCGAGATTCGTCCAAGTTGTGGTGAGTCAAAGGCTCGCAGGGAATGCGAGGCAGAGAAATGGGTGTTTCCATCCGATTATTTCTGGGCGAATTAGTGTCCGGTACCTTTTAATATAATGAATAAAGCATATTCAAGACATGACAATGGGTATCGCATAGTGTCTAAATAGAATCAGGGGTCATAGAATAATTATTAACATGTCCCACATTGAAGAGCATGCTGAGAAAAGTGCTGTCGATAATACAGATAAAAACTTGGTGCCCACCGCGACGGCGCGATTCTCAGAAGACTGAATGTGTGAGTCACGCAGTATCTAGACAGCTCCTATCTACACTCCTAATTCCCGTCTTTCTCTTGCTGAGTTGTGCTTACAAAGAATCCGATCAACCCAAAGTGGTTATCTACACCTCACTCGACAAGATTTTCAGCGAACCCATTCTCGAAACCTTCGAGAAGAAGACAGGCATCAAGGTCCTCGCTGTCTATGATTCAGAAGCCACCAAGACGACAGGTCTGGTCAATCGTCTGATTGCCGAGAAAAGCAAGCCCAGGGCAGATGTGTTCTGGAACTCGGAAACCAGCAGAACCATTGTGCTCAAGAAAAAGGGCGTGCTGGCTCCATATGCCTCGCCTTCAGGGATTGATATACCCCAACAGTTCAAGGATCCAAATGGCTATTGGGCAGGATTTGCAGCGCGCTGTCGGATTCTCATCTATAACAAAGATCAACTCAAAGACCAGGACTTGCCTTCATCGATATTCGAGTTGGCTGAGCCTGAATGGAAGGACAAGGTTGCTCTGGCTTACCCTCTGTTTGGCACCACAGCCACACATGCGGCGGCCTTGTTTGTTGCTCTGGGTGAGGAGAAGGCCAAGGCGTACTTTGAATCACTCAAGGCCAATGGCGTCAAAATAACCGACGGCAATGCGTCAGCAAGAGATCGTGTGGCGGATGGCACTGTGCTCATTGGGTTTACTGATACGGATGATGCCCTGGTGGCCATCAAACAGGGGCGTCCTGTGGACATCATCTGGCCGGACAAGGAGGGTCTGGGCACACTGCTTATCCCCAATACGGTAGCCCTGATCAAGGATTGTCCCCACCCAGAGGCAGGAAAGAAGCTCATTGACTTTCTCCTGAGCAGGGAAGTGGAGGAGATGCTGGCTTTTTGCGATTCCGGTCAGATTCCCTTACGAGATGACATTAAGCGTCCGGATTATGTGCCCACACTGGACAAGATCAAGGCCATGGAGGTAGACTACGAGAAAGTCGCTGACGCCATGGAATCCAGTGCAAGATTCTTGCAGCGGCTGTTTGTGCGATAGACTCCAATTGATGCTCTAAGGAATCCATGGCCTATAGAAGACAACCCATCACAGTATTCGCCTCAGCACTTGCACTCTTCCTGATCTGTGCGATCCTCCCGGTTTCGTATATGCTGGTCAAGTTTGTGGCAGGCGTGATTCAGAACCCGTCAGAAACGACGTCTGTTCTGCTGGATGGTCGGCAACTTGTATTACTTGCTCGCAGTATGGGTATTGCGTTGGGCGCAACCATGGTGTCGCTTGTATTGGGTTTACCCTGTGCATTCATACTGGCAGCCAAAGACCTGCCTGGGCGTAAGCTGTTCTATCTGCTGACAGCCATGCCCCTGATGATCCCTCCCTATGTGATGACTGGTGCCTGGGTCCATCTGCTGGTCCCTGAGGGGTTCGTGAATACGGCTTTGAAGACCCTGTTCGGGTCCGGAGCACAGCTCTCTCTGTTTTCAGGCACAGGCTGTGCCTGGTGCCTGGGAATCAGCCACTTTCCCATTGTTGCCATCATGTGCGCAACTGGACTGTCGAAAACCGACCGCAACCTGCACGATGTGGCTCGCCTATCAACCGGACGCTGGGGTGTGTTCCGGGTTTCCACGTTGCCGCAGATTCTGCCGCATTTGATGTCTGCCACCTGCCTGGTGCTGGTCTTTGTGCTGGGACGCTATGGTGTGCCCTCTTTGTTGGGAGTCAATACCTACCCCGTGGAAATATTCGCCCAGTTCAGTGCATTCTATGACAACAATGCTGCCATGGCCACGGCCATGCCGCTGATGATTCTGGTGGTTGTGCTGATCCTGGTCCAGCGTCGCCTGATGTTCAATCGCAGCTATGTGTCTATCGCACCCAGCAGTGAATCCGACAATCCAATGGCTTTGGGTACATGGAAATACGCGGCCATGGCATGGCTGCTGGTTCTATTTGTTGTCATCATCGTCCTGCCCTTTGCCAGCGTGGCCTGGCGTTCTGAAAGTCTTTCAAAGGCAGTCTCCATTTTGGGCGACTACCATGAGAGTATTGTGGCCACGTCTATGCTGGCCTGTCTGGCTGCCCTGATATCAACTACCGTGGCCTTGCCCATCGGCTTTTACTTGGCACGCAGCTCCAGCAAGAGCTCGCAAGTCCTGGATGTGATCTGTTGGCTGCCCATAGCGATTCCCGGTACGATATTAGGGCTGGGCTTCATCGGCCTGGGCAGTTTGGTGCCATCCCTGAGAAATGCCGATTCCTTTGGCTTTTTGTTGCTCGTGGCCTATGTCGGCATGTTCTCTGCATTCTCCATTCGTATTCTCCAGGCATCCCTTCAACAGGCCGACCCCAATATCGAGGATACCCTGGCCCTGGAGAAATGTGGCTGGCATCAGCGTCTGATACATATAGATTTCCCCCTGCATGCAAGGGCCATGGCCACCTCCTTCATTATAGTCTTTGTCCTGACTGTTGGAGAACTGAATGCCACTGTCCTATTAGTACCACCTGGCAAGGAAACCTTGGCTGTTACGATTGATAATCTGTTACACTATGGTGCCAATGTAAATGCGTCTGTCCTGTGTTTGGCAGAGGCTGTACTGGTCATAATAGTAGTGCTGACGGGTTTAGGCATCTGGAAATTGACTATGGGTAGAAACCGATGAAGACTGTTTTAGCATTAGCACTGGCATTATTGATCGCGATTTTGGCGATAGTTGCAGGCCGCCATGATTCACCCGTTGTGTCCAATGTGGAGCCCACCTCAGAGGAGCATGTATACGCCACCTGGGATACCATGGAATTGGACAAGTGCGTAGCTGCCTGGCTGATTCGTCGTTTCATTGATGAGCAGGCGACCTTTGTTTTACATGCCCAGGGAACAAACATAGAAAAAGGCATAGCATTTGACATCCCAGGCGCAACCTGGAGTCGACAACATCGCAAATGTACGGCTGACTGCATATGGGAAGACCTCGACATCACTGATGCAGCTGCCGAGAAGATTGTAGAAATAGCCCACGACGTTGAACTCAACCGCTGGCATTTGGAAAAATTCCCCCAAGCTCAGCAGTGTTTCACCGAACTCCAGGCCATTCATGATCAACACACAGATCCTCATGAGGCTTTGCAAAGCTCCATCGAGTATTTTGAAGCCCTGTACACCAAATTGAATCGCAAGTGAAAAACGAAGATACTCCCAGACTCAGAGACTATCAACATGCTGAATAGCAAATTACTTGTGAAAACTTTCAATTTATCATTTTAGTGTAGTTCCGGCAAGTACCTCAAGTGGAGTATGAGTCAAGATTAAGCATATTTGGCGTTGTAGTCACCCAGAACGCATATAGGACTTCACTCACAAGATTAGGTCGCGAGTGCAACACGAAAGCCGTCATCAAATCTTACAGTTATATGTGTACCCATTGTGCCGCTCTCTTGGGTGACAGGGTAGCTCCCTAAATAGAAGGGGCGGGTAATTCTCACCCGATGAAAATCTTCATCGGCCTCAGTCCCCTTGAAAAACTCACCTGCCGGGATTAGCTTCATCCTCAACTGTACCTCCGAGTCCAACTCAATTCTCTCATCTACAGGGATTCCCAGTGACTCGGCCGTCAAATGCTGATACGTGCGGGCTTGATCATGGTCAAATGGAACAATGGTCATTGGGAGTTCGTCGGGATGGGTTTGGATTCTAGCTTCTAGCTCATTTCCAGTTGCATCTGCGATCAGTCTGGTAAAATCAACCTTACATTTCTGGCAGAATCCTCGTCCCCTGATAATGTCAGCAGGATTTCACCTTCGGCATCTTTGACGACATCTTCACCTATAGACTGACTTCCTCCACCCGGAAAATAAAAAACTTTCGTGATGATCTCACGGAAGTCCAACGAACCATCCTCAAGCTATTGCACATCTCAGAAGATACCTACTGGATCAAATAAAGGATTGGTTAAATCCGGTATTATGCCGCCTTCAAGGTGCGGAAAGTAAGATACAATCATGGTTGAAGCTCATAAGGGCAATCGCTCTGGGTATTCAAATGCCCATTTTGATGTCTTGTTTTCATCCATGGAGAACTGACCTTTAAACTTACAGAAAGAACATGATCGAACCAATCTGGCCGTATGAGAAATCCCATTTTGTAGTTCATGAGGAATACTCTTCTCGACTATTGCATATTGCAGAGGGGAATGGCCCCGCCCTTACAGCAGAAGTGTGGCGAAGTGAACGTTCAATACGCAGATTATCACTATGCGCCTTTTAACGAAAGCGATTATGCCTGCTTCAACTCACCTGAAAAGTGTAAGGGGGTAGTTCATCGGCCTGCCAGAGCGTGGCTAGTCTGAAGCAGTGGTCTGTTCTTGGCGATTTTAGAAATCGGCAAATTGATCCAACTTATGTGATAGTACAACCGAATGATTTGAAGTATTATTGACACCCAAGAAAGGATAAAAGGATATTGTACTCATGATGGAGATCTATTGAGTTAAGCTCCCCACAAGACACTCAGGATATTGATGATGCTCGCCAGAGGATAGAGGCCCTGGAAAGGCGATAGGACGTCCAAATCTTCCGGATAACTACGCTCGCGTGACATCAAGTCTATGGCACAGATCTTCGAGCACTCGCCGACTCTCAGCCACTAATTCCCTCATGAACCTTCTTTCAGCTGTCATCTCAGCCACATAGAAACCATGTCTCAAATCGACCTTCCTGGACCGCTCAAAAACACCAGCGGTGGGCCACACATGCTTTGGACGAGGTGCTTTTATCCTTTGGTGGATCTTAAGAGTGTTTTCTTCAAGGTGGTTGGCTTATTGCAGGCCCCATTTACACCACAGTTTATTCAAAGAGCAATCCAATTGGATGTATTGCCTGGATCATGTCAGGTGTGCTAAAAGGTAGTAATGGATCGGAAGACGATTTTGGCGAGAATCTGGAAGGTGTTATTTCACAAGAAGATACGTTTAAGTACTTATCTGTGCAGGAGTTAAAGATGGGCCCGGAAGGACTCGAACCTTCGACCAATGAATTATGAGTTCACTGCTCTAACCAACTGAGCTACGGGCCCTAACATGCTTTATGTTAGTGAGTTACAATAAAAAAACCGATCATCTACAAAAGCATGACTACTGATAAAATACCTTCTATTGCAACGCTTATCAACTCATTTTAGTTTGAAAAGCTTAATTATTGACGAAAAACCGTGGTGTCGGGCCATGTTTATTCCACTGTTGTGAAGGTGGCCTTGCGCACGGAGAAAGCATCGTCACCTGAAAAAACGAGGTGCACGGTGAGGCCGTCCTGACTCATCCATGGGGTGGGTATGGAACTGGTTTCGCCAGGGCCCACATCCCACTTCTCAGTGAAGAAGACGGTGGTCCAAGGTCCCCAGGGTTCGGGGGCGTCGTAGATGCCGAAGCCGCCTTCAAAGCGGGGAGAGTCGCCAGGGAGCGTCTGGCACCAGAGATAACGTTTCAAGCCGGGATTGTAGGTGATGCCGGAGCGGTAACAACGTTGGAAGTGGTTGAAGACGGCGCTTCGTTGTGCTATGTCTTTGGTCCAGATCGGTTTTCCCTGGGGAGTCAGTTCTTTGAAAAAGCCATAGGCTTCCTGCTGAGTGATGCGTGATTTTGGAACCCGGGCCAATACCATGCGGCTGGCTGGTTTGTAGGCACTGTCACTGTCATGGGAATAGAGGTACACGAAGTTATCACGCGCATTGTTGTAGTTTTTTCCGAAGTTCAAGAAGGTGGGGCAGCCAAAACTTTCCTTAAATGTCCAGTCGTTCCAGGTCCAGGTTTTGCCGTGATCCTTGGACCAGGCCAGTTGCGAGTTACCGGCATTACGCACCCACATGTAGAGTGTGCCATCCACCATAAGCATACCGCCGGCCTTCTTGCCTTTGGCTCCATCACCGATTTGTTCTCCAGATTTTGAGCGGAGGTTTTTACCCTGTACATTGGGAGGGGAGCCCGACACTTTAGCGAACCCCATACTCAGTTTTGGGGGAACGAAGGGCTTGAAACCATTGCCATCGCCGTAGGCGGTATAGAGATGGCCGTTGTCCGCCCAGGTGAGGGGCCAGTTGTCACTGCCTTTGGCGAGGCGGAGGATGTCGGACTTTGGTGCCCATGTTACATTTGTGATGACCGGGCTGGGGGGGTAGGGCGTCTCCACGGCATCTACAACTCTCTTGAAATATTGGGCGATCCGAACGCCCCATTCGTCCCAGGCCTTGTCATTGGGACTACCGGGCAGCATGGAGCGTTTTGAACCGGTTCCCAGACGGGCAACAACCATATCCAGGCTGGGGCAGACAATGAGTATGCTGTCTCCCAGTCCCATGGCCCAGATCGTATCTTTGGGGATTTCAGGGAATGATCCGTGATGATTGGATCCCCAATACACTGCGTAATAGTCCCACGGGGCGGGCAGGGAGGTGGGGCTGGTGAGTCTTTTTATGGTGTCGGATTTAATGATCTGTTGGCCATTCCAATTGCCTTGATGCAGATAGAGGTAGCCGATTCGGGCCAGGGCACGGTGGGTGATGGTCAGGCCGGACGCAAATTCTCGGCTCTTGATGCCCTGCACGGTATTACTGCGATAACTGTTATTCCGCCATTTCCAATGGGAAGGGGACATACCGATGGGGTCCATGACCTCACGTTTTATGAAGGGGTAGAGGTCTTCGTTGAATTTTATGGTGAGCAACTCGGCCAGCATGTTGGCTGTGTCATTGCTGTAGATGCCCGAGGTGCCGGGGCGATAGGTGAGTTTGGGTGGGCGCCCGTCGTCGAATCCAGCAGTCATGGTGGCAAGTTGGCGTACAGTGATCTCATTGAGCCAGCCGCTCTGGGTATTTGCCTTGACGCCCGTGCCCAGGGAGGCATAGTGTTTGTTTGCCTGGTCATTCCAATCGACAAGATTTTGATCCAGGGCCAGGCCCAGGATTGTGGCTCCCAGCGAGCCTTTGGTGCAGGACTTGATGTCAGCCTGTTTTTGGGGATTGCCCCATTCTTTGACGAGATAGCCACCTCGGATCACACAACCCGAACCGCCACCTGCTTTTAATGCGTAGTTGGCAGCCGCATCCAGTTTTGCATTGGACAAGCCTTGGCTCTCCGGGGATGCTTTGGCCCATTCTTTTCCCGGCCAGATGGTATTTGCATAAACTGTCTGACTCCAAATGAGACAAAGGAAAACTAAAAATCGCATAGGAAGAAGTCTCTTTTTGAGTGAATAGAATTGTTTTCGGTTCATCATGATGTTTACCTGGTAGTGCACTATGTATTCTCAGTCCACAGACAAAATGTCAATTTGATACGGTGAGTACCAATACGGCGTCACCTGCTCCAAAAGGTGATTGGAGGTTTACATGACGTCCACCTTGAACATCATTTCCGCGTTTTCTATCTCCCTGGGCAGGATTGAGCCAACGCACTTCAAAGGGAATGTTATGAGCTACTAAATCAACAGTGACCTGATTTTCCTTGGGCAAATAAATGATGTATTTTCTTCCGGGGTCGGCCAGACAATACTGAGTGGAAGCCAGCTTGTTTTGTGGTGTCATTGTTGTCAAATCAAGCCGTTGGGCCAGTCTGAGGGTATAGCCCATGTTGTCTCGGACGGGGTCCCACTGGGGATCGAATTTGTTGCCCAACACAACACCGTCGTAAGGATCCATGAAGATCGGATTGAGACCGCGGCAGAAACTCTTCCATACCCAGGCCCGGTTTCCGCCGATGCCCCAAAGGTGATCCGTGTCTGTCAGGACGACTTTGTTTCCACTATTAGCAGGGGGATTGTCCCGGTAGCCTCCGTTGGGATTGGGCGAAATCCAGTCAGCAGGGCTGTCGAACAGGGTTTGATTGCTGCCACCCTTGTATTGGAATGTCATACCCACCGGATGCTGCTTGGGTTTGTTTTTTTCATAGGTGTGAATGAGGTGTATCATGTGATACTGCCACGCTGATGACTCCGGGTGATTTTCATTGGAGATTTCATACAGGACGTTGTCGAAATCGTTCACCGTATCAATCACTTTTTTGACATACCTTTCTTGGATGTGAGTAATCCTGGGGATGGCCAGTTCGTGAATTTCCAGGCCTTGGCCGTCGCCATTTTGATCGCCATTGATGTGATTGACGTTGTTGTTTTGGTGGAAGGGATGGGCGGTAAATCCGTTCTTGATCTGTTGTACGCCCCAGCCTTCAAAGAGCATGACAGCGACGTAGATTCCCTTTTTGTTCGCAGCCATCACACGTGTGCGCAAACGGTTGAAATAATCAGGATCAAATCGGCTGACATCAAACTTCGGCTTGCCATCCATGGCGTTTCCCGGGCCCGTATGCGGCCAGGGCATGGGTGATACATGGTGGAAGGTTCTCTCGTTTTGATGCTTGGGATTGTTTCCCTGTGTGTCCCAGGTGGTCAGTTCCCATGTCCACAGGCGCATGAAATTATGATGGTGTTTGACCATCCAGTCAAGGTATGCCGGATTATTGAATTGAGGGGGTGGATCAGTCGGTCCCATGTCCACCAGATTGTACCAATGATGTGAACCCGTAAGGTAGATTGCCTTGCCGCTGTTGTCAGTAAAGTATCTCGGATTCTCCTGACAGATGCGAAGGGGCCCATTAAGCGGTGAGCCGTATGCCCTGCAAAGCAGTGTTGTTGTCCATAGCAATGTGATAATTATGTGTTGTTTCATAGTCGGTCTTTCCTCAATACTCTTTGTCTTTTGTGCAACGCTTCTGTCGCAAGCCCTACTTACTGCTTAGTGATACCTGTGGGCCCTATGTCTTTGCTGGCAATGACCACGTTGTCAAAGTAAACGATGTTGGTCTTGTTGTTTTGACCCACACGTTGATCATTTTTCGCATCATTGACCAATCTTAGCACTTCGTTTTTGTCATCGCGGCAACTGTCCCATTTGTCGCGAAATTGCCCGTCTTCAAAGTTGTCCGCAAAAATGACAGCCGGATGGGAAGAGATGCCCTGGTCACTGACAAATGCTGTGGCCAAGCCTTTGCCCCGTGGCCAGGCACTTGACACGGCCAGGTTGGGCCGGTCTTGGCCCAGGGCAAGGGTACAATGGATACCTAATATAAGTGCGCCAGATACAAAGAATATCGTTCGGTTTCTGTCAGTCACTTGCATGGGGCCTCCTGGATTTTAATTGATCATATTATAAGCAGGAAGGCCCAAAAGAACAGGAAAAGATTATCACACTTGTGTGAGGATTAGTAAGGTCTTGCAAGATATCTATGGGCCTGTGAAATCGTTCCCGGAGGGATGAACAGGTCTGGGATTGGGCATCCAGTTGCCTTTGAAAAATAGGGGTCCAGTGTTTTGGCTTTGTCGAACAAGGCTTTTCCCTGTTCTTTGTGACCTAAATGGGATTGGTATTTGGATTGTACGCCGAGTGCATAGGCCTGCATCGGCTGTATGGGTTTGGAATCGAGATATCTTGTCACAGCAGCATCACCTGAGGTGGCATGTTTTTTCATAAGAGCCTGGTCTCTTCTCGCTCTCATGGCAGAAAACGTATGGTATATGCTCAGATCCAGAAAGAGGTAGCTCTTTTGAGGGTTGCTTTCAACGGCTTTCTCAAAGCAGGAAACCGCGTTTTCAATATTGTTATCCTTGAGATAAGCTTTTCCCAATTCTTCCAGTACGTCGGCGTTGGCTGGGTTGCGTTTCAACACATTCTTCCAGAAGGAAGTGTCCTTGGATGACAGTATGGCCTTTGCTTTTGCGGCAAAGACGGTATCGATCCCCTCCAACCGGCTGGTGTATTTTTGGGCCAACGCTTTGTTTTGTACCATGCCTTCTGGCAGTTCGCCGTAGAGTTCGACAAGATAGAGCATGGCCTGCTTGTAATCAGGTTTCAGTCTTACGGCAGATTCAAATCCTTCACACGCCTTTTGGAAATGCGCTTTGGTAGCAAGCTTGTCTCCATGGGTCATCAGGCTGAGATATCCCCTCATGAACGCAACATGCCCGGAAAACATATGACAAGCGATATCGTCCGGCGCAGAATTGGCGGCCTTTTCAATGCTGTCATGTGATTTTGTTAACATGTCTGCCATCTTTCGCGGATTTCCCAATCCTGCGTGCAGGTATGACCTTGCCAGTTCGTACTGTACGCTTGCATTGTTGGGATTTTTTGAAACAGCCTTTCCGAGAATTGCCATGGCCTCGTCAAGCTGTCCTGTCATTCTCAGATCAAAGGCTTTGGTGGCAATGTCCTGCGCTTCGGCACCCGTTGTCACCCATGTGGAAAAACTCAACATAGACACCAGACATACTGCTAAACGTTTCTTTTCCATGTGACAAATCTCCTTGACTAAACGGTTCTTCAGTTTTGTATCAAGCTAAGTGTCTAAAGCAAATACGGTGCCAGTTACCCGGGCGTTGTATAAGGCTTCTTGCATCGAGGCTTTACATGGTTGTGGCAGAGCCGGGCAGACATGAGGTTTGAATGGGGCATGAACATACAATGTACCTTCTGTGTGCATTCAATAAACATTTCACGCCCTTTGTACGCTGTCTAGCCTGTGCGGGTCATTCAGGAAAATCATGCGGCAAACTCTAAGCGAGTAGACTGGGCGGGCAGACGTAGTCCAAAACAGCGGGCCCTAGCCCTTGGCTTCGTTTACGATGACTGTGTAGTCCCCGCACTGTTTACCATTCAAGGATTCTATGGCGGTTTGAGCCTCGGTTTCACTGCCCATCACGACGAACCCAAACCCCTTGCTCTGACCTGTTCGACGGTCAGTGACAATGTAGGCCTCTTCAACAGTCCCAAACATTGAGAACAGGGCCTCCAGGCTTTTTTTATCTGCATTCGGGCCGATGTTTCCTATATAGACTTTCTTACTCATGGCAGGATTATAACTCTAACCTTCAGTATTTTCATCCTCTTTTCTCCTGCTTCAAAACATCGGTGGTTCAAATCTTTTGCACAGCTACTGCCCAGTCGGACTGATACGGGAGACGCAGGGTTTGTTTCCGCGCATCAAGAACACCAAGATCAATCTCCTTGTAGCTCTTGCAGGTATCCACTGCCAGGGCACGCGCCCGTTGCGGCATGTGGGAGAGGTCTGCTTTGATGGCGTTTGTTGCCTCTTTGTACAAGATCAATCGTGCCATGTCCGGTGTGGTGAGTGCGTATCCATCTGTCAGGTCTGGAGCCCTCTTGAGATCCAGAGTGAACCGGCCTTTCCAGAAACGCTGGGCTGTTCGCAGTTGTTCGGGATGGGGGTAAGGATGCGGGCTGCTGGAGTAGAAGCCGTAGAAGCCGCCCAGGCCGCCGGCCATGGCCTGCCACCATCGGAGCCGTCTGGTGCCGTCCATGTCCAGGTTGAACCCGTCACGCAGGTATGAATGGCGTTCTTCGTAAAATGACGGTCTGAAGAGATCTGCGTCCATGTGACTGACCACTTCGTTGTAATCTGCGGGGCCGCCGTGGGTCGTAGATAGGTCACGTCCACCAAAACCGGAATAGGCGGTGATGTTGTTTTTGGGATTGTTCAGCGCATAGCCGCGAGTACAAAGCAAATGGTCCCAGCCCATCTTCTCATGAAGATATTCGGCCCAACCGTTGCGTCCCTTGTCACTGGTCCATTCAATGAGGTCGAATCCATAGCCCATGGTCCAACCGGGCAATGGGCCCAGACGTGCTGCTATGTATCGCTGTAGTCGATGGTCCACCTTGCCGTTGATCCCGCCGGGCAGGCCGTGGGGCGTCCATTTTCGTGATTCATCCCCCCAGGCCCAGAGGTGCCATCGCATGCCACGAGCCTGGGCCTGGACAATCATATTGTCGAGGATATCAAAGGTGGCGAGGTCTGGGTTGACACTATCGTGCTCATCGTGACGTAGCGTGCCCAGGTTGAGCCAGTTGTGACAGAGGTAGATGAACGTCGTGTCAAATCCATTGGTTTGCGTATCATCAAGCAGCGTATTGAGTACCTTTGGCTCGGCAAAACGTTTGAACTCATTACCGGTGATGTGACCGTTCATGTACACGTTGAACAGATGGGCGCGAAGATCATTCGCATCGTCATGCTGAAGTGCGAACCTGTTTCCCACGTGCGTCAGGAATCCTGGGGCATCGGGGTTAGGATTGGCCTTGACGAGAACGCGGCCCGAATAGCCATCAAGTTTTGGATCAACGCTTGATGTGGTGAAGGTCCACATCCCTTTCCTATCCCCGGTAAAGCGGAACCGCCAGGTGTCCTGGCCCGTGAAAAACATCTCAGTCAAGTGCACGGCTCCGCTCTGCTCGTGGACAAATTGAACGCTGGCCAATACATCGAAAGGGTTGCTATCACAGCTTGGGTTTTCGAGTGTCCATTCGATGTAGGGAGACCACATGCTTGCTTCGCGTGGGGTGAGTGTTTTGTTGTGGTTTTGTTTTGGGGCTGCTCCTGCCCATGACACAGTACCCAACAGCAACAACAAAAGAGATAACCTGATGCACATGTCCTACTCCTTTATGATCTGTCACCTGCATGAAGTCGATGCCTCATCGCAGACTACGTCGGACTGACGGGAATTTTATATTCTCAACCACAGGCATGATTATACCTCCGGTCGCAGACAGGTCAAGAGGCCATGGTGAGTCTTATCTTGGCTGTACAGGTTTGTTATTGCCTTGTATAAGACAGCGTGCTAATGATCTGCCCCTGTGCATTGATAAGTTGCACAGTTTCTCCCTGCCCGGCCAAATGTCCCTTGTAATCGCCCTGGACAAAAAGACCTTCTCCTCGTTTCGGACTGGCTGTGCGGTCGTTAAAGGTTTTTAGGTCAGGAGAAACAAAGAGACTGTCGCCTGCACAGATCACAGTGCCTTTGTGAAATGTATGGGTAATACCCTCTGTGAGTTTCCAGTCGGAGATGTCCACAGCATAGTTGTTCGGATTGATAATCTCGATATATTCCTCGTCCTGGTTGCCTGATTCCGGCTCTGATTCAACTTGTCCAAATTGAAGTAGGGCGTTTTCCGACTGTGCATTGGGGATGCCGACATTGCCACCTGGCGGTGATGATTGAGGATAGTTGATACTGTGGTCAACATAAAGCTGAGTGCGGCGTTTCGGGAAATAGGATTTTAGTGAATTGATGGCGCCGGTTTTATTGCCGAGATCTGCCAGGGCAGGATCAAGTAGCTCATCAACTCGATTCTCAAAGAACCGTTCATTAACGGGTGTGTTGGATGACTGGAGCCACTGATCCATCACAGTTCGCAGACGCCGCAGGTACATTTCTCTTGTTCGTGGTGTATTGTACATGACCGTCAAATACAGGTTCCACTGCCGATTGTTATTTTTGGGATGCGCGGTGTCTCCCAAGAAGGGGTGGCTCGTATAGACGCCACCGTCACCTGCGATGCCAAACGTCCAGTCCTTGTCCCATGGGAATATTGACCAGAGACCACTGCCTTCAGTATCACGATAGAAATAGAAGTTCTTGCGGATATCATCGGTGTCCTGAAGCAGGCATCGGGCTGCCAGGTAGTTGATCATGGAGGGCAGGTTGAAATTGTCAAACACAAACTGTTCCTGCTGGATGGCAAATGGACTGTTGATGGCATCGACCACGGCGGCGATGTCGGAAAAATCTTCATGTTGTCTGTTCTTCTTCTCTATGCCGGTTGTAATGTCACTGAATACCGGTGTGATTTTGGATCTCTGTACAAACTTGTAGAGTGCCCCCCTGGAATCAAGGTCATTACGTTCCAGGAACTCTTCATTGATTTGTTCAACATAGACGCCCACACGATCTGGTTCATTGTTCACGGCAGACATCATCAGGAAACAAAGCGGTGACGGGCATCCGGCCAGACGGTGGGTCTCGAATGCCAGAGGCTGGCGTCCGTAACTGGCGTCTGAGCCATTCTGGTTAAAGTTGAATTCTTCAACCCGATCAACTTCATCAGAGAGCCGAAATTTGTGACCCTTGTTAAAGACAAATTTTTTGGAATCACTGCCAACCGTGGCACCACCGCGGCGGCGCACAAAGATATTGTCGTAAAACTCACCGTCATAGAAGAGGCAAGCCCTTGTCCCACTGCGTGACCGTGCGGCATTTTTGTCCTGGGTAAACCAGTAAAGGATTGGGAGATCGCTTGCGATTGTCGGATTTTGAACCACAGTACCGTAATACGCAGGGGAGTTGTCCTGCCAGGGGAACAATGGATTTCTAGACGCCTGCCCGTTTTGGTCGATGGCCCTGACATACCATCTCAGCATGGCACCTGGATAGGCCAGTTCCTGTGGAATCGTGGCTGAATAGATGTGATCGCCAGCCACTTCATCGGGCGACACACCATTGTCCAGCATCCTGATGCCCCCGTCTGGAAACAGCATGTCCTCTTCAAGGTAATCCAGTCTGACCACCAGCCACACTTCATCCACTGGATCAAGCGTTGCATCCACCTGGGCTGTCACTGTGAATGGTTCGTAGGCCTGAACCAGATTTGGTGACTGTATTACATGGATGATCTCAGGTCCGATTTGAGCGAGTGACCCAGTATTAGGTTTTCCTGGCGTGGGTTCGAGTATGTATCCCCGATAATCCTGGGCTTGACCAAAGGAAATATTGGCATATTGCTGGTCGTACGCTATTTGATCTGAGATGGTTTTGCCGTCTGGCCTAACTATGGCGATGGATTCGCCTTTGGCGCTGAGCTTGAAATTCGTATGTAGTTCACTGTCTGGTTCTGTTTTGTCTTTTCCTGAGGCAAATACGACCAGATAGTCGTGGCTCTTCAGGGTGATCCCAGGAAATGCCCATTTATCCAGGCGCTCCAGGTTATCTGTCAGGAACCAGCCAGCCAGATTGACATCTTCAGTGCCAGTATTGTAAATCTCGATCCAATCAGATGATTCACCGTTACTATCCAGTATTTCGCCCTGGCTCAACGGCAAATCGCTGCTGTTGATCGCCATAAACTCTTTGATGGTGAGATCTTTTGATGGGTCTTGGGCAAAGGCACAGGATTGATCTACACCAAGCACATAAACCAAAACCAACAAAACGAAACAAACTCTTGCTTGGGGCGATCGATGCATACACATATCCTTTAGCAGTGAACTGATGTTCATACTCATACCAGGGCTTTTTCTGCCTCAAAACTCCTATCTTACCTAGAAATGCCAATTTAATCAATCAGAGTTGTGCTTTGAGCAAAGAGTCTGGTTATGCGAAGTTTTGTGCTAATAAACAAAAACACTTTAATTAACCCAAATAGAGAATAATATTGTGGTCCGAAAAAAACATTGCCATTATTACTCATGGTGTGTTATATTTTATGTAAGGCTCGGAAATGCCGCAGAGTCTCCCTGCAGGAAGGTGGATTTGTGATGACATGTTTTGTCAAGATCTGGCATAGTTCCAACCGATGAGCCCAAGATGAGTGCGTTTAGGTCTCTTAATACTGAGTAAGGAAATACACAGATGGGAGATGGTCTGCGCTGTGGGCTGGACTGTGATGAATTGCGTGTGTCTTGACTATTGATGTTGGAGCAGAAGGTGAGTTTTTGTTTCAGCACTGTCAAGTTCGGAAACCTAAGATCATGTCAGGTAGTCATGGGAGATTGTTATGTGTAGGCGATTGATTCTTTTGGCTTTACTATTAGTCTTTATAGCAACTTCTGCCCAAGCGGCAGTTGTTATCAGTAGCGTTGCGCACCGGAACACTGATGCGGATGCCCCGGAAGACCCTCAAATCGGGAATCCGCTCGCCGATGGTGAACTATTCTTTGTGGACCGTGCCCATGTGTACGCTGCCATACAGCCATATTTGGTCGGCGCAGACTATGTCATGACTGCCAACGACAATAAAAACCATTCAGCCTATGAGTTGGATATCACGTTCTCCAAGAGTGCTACGCTTTACGTGTTTATTGATAATCGTATGGGTGGTGCAGCAGGGGGCGAGGGTGTGGCTCCCAATATTGACGGCATGCCATGGGTTATGGATCTGGGCTTTGTCGATACAGGCGACGACATTGGTATCGACGAAGGGGCTGATGGGGGCATTAACCAATACCTGTCTGTTTTTTCATTGGACGTTTCAAAAGGAACTGTCACCATTAACGGCTGTACCCAGGGCAACGCGGGAAACATGTATGGTGTTGCAGCGATATTACGGACTTCGGATCAGATCGCTCACAACCCCGTGCCAGAAAATGAAGCAACGGACGTCTTGCGTGACACGGTCCTAAGTTGGGCCCCAGCTGTGTATTCCGTTAATCGAAATGTCTACTTTGGCACCTCTTTTGATGACGTCAATAATGCCACGGTACCCACAGTGGCTGGTTTGGATGTGAACTCATTCGATCCTGGTCGTTTGGAGTTTGGTACGACCTATTTCTGGCGTGTGGATGAAGTCAATGGTGCTCCAGACAGGACTATTTTCAAAGGCGAAGTCTGGAGTTTTGAGGCTGAGCCCTATTCAATTCAGATACCAGGCTCTGAGATTGTTGCCACAGCATCCAGCTCTTCTGATGATTATTCAACACCAGAAAAAACAAACGATGGATCTGGCTTGGGTGAAGATGATACACATGCCATCCAAACTGAGACGATGTGGTTCACGGCCATGGACGATCCGACCCCCTGGATTCAATACGAATTTGAGGGTGTCAAAAAGTTGGATATTATGAAGGTCTGGAACTCCAACAGTTCAGCTGAAGGCTTTATTGGTTATGGTGTAAAGGGTGTTCAGATTGACTATTCAATCGATGGTGAAACCTGGGAAACATTTGATGATGTGAATGAGTTCAGCCGGGGAACGGGTAAACCGGACTACAATCAATATGATGAAGTCATCCTGGGTGGTCTGGCTGCTAAGATGGTTCGTTTGAACATTCAAAGCAACTGGGGCGGTTTCTTAATGGCCTATAGCTTGAGTGAAGTTCAATTTAGTGCGATTCCTTCAGCAGCTCGTACGCCGATGCCTGAGTCTGGATCAGCGGATGTTCTTCCGAACGAAGTGGTATCCTGGCGTGCTGGCCGCGAAGCAGCCCAAAGCACTGTTTATGTCACTACTGATCCCAATGAATTGGCTGATGGGTCGGCACCCTCTGTCACATCCAATACCAATAGTATAAACCTCAGCGATTTTGACATGGCAATGGGTGAGACCTATTACTGGCGCGTGGATGAAGTGAACAATGCAGAGGCTGTGTCCGTCTGGGCAGGTCCTGTCTGGAGCTTTTCAACCGTGACGGCAGTGGTTGTCGATGATTTTGAGAGTTATGGCAATGACAGCCCGGATCGTCCCTTCCAGGTCTGGCTTGATGGGTATGGTTACTCTGCCGATGAGTTCTTCCCGGCTGGGTACAATGGTAATGGCACAGGTGCCGGTATTGGACATGACATCTGGAGTGTGGTCAGTGATCACTATAATGGTGATATCATGGAAACGACGAACACCAAGCCAGGCAGTGGTCAATCAATGCCGTTCTACTACAATAATTCAGGCGGTGTGGCGTCACAGACTGAGCGGTCATTTGCACCCGCGCAAGACTGGACCATTGGTGGGGCTCAAACCCTTTCAATCGCCTTTAGCGGTCAGACAGGCAACACGGGTACATTGTACGTCAAGATCAACAATACCAAGATAATTTATCCTGGTGACCCAGGCAACATTGCCCTGGGGTTCTGGCAGACCTGGGATATAGACCTGTCCTCAATGAATGTCCAAAATGTCACAAAGCTTCAGATTGGCGTGGATGGCAATGGTGCTTCAGGTATGCTGCTGATTGATGATATCGTACTGAGTCCCGATGTGGCTGAGACAGGTGATACGGGTGATAAAGGCCTGGTTGTCTGGGTCTCCTTCCATGGCGATGAGAATGTACCTTCAAACGCCGCTATCGGCGATGGTTTCACTGAGGCGCCCGACAAGGCCTACACTAATCTGTTGAAGGCCAATGGATACAACGTGATACGTTATGTCACAACAAACAATCCCAGTGTGGAGACGCTTAATACGGCGGACCTGGTGATCATTGGTCGTTCGGTTGCCAGTAGCGGTTATCAGGATGACGGTGCTACCGCATGGAACAGCGTTGCCGCTCCGATGATTATCACGGGCGGTTACACAACTCGGTCCATTCGCATGGGCTTCACCACAGGCACAACCATGGTCGATACCACCGGCGACATCACGCTGACTGTTAACAATCCGAATCATCCGGTCTTTGCCGGCATTCAGTTGACCGGAGGTGTCATGGTCAATCCGTTCGCTGGCATTGTTGTCTATCCAACTGATGGAACCACTGAGGCACGGGGTATCTCGGTCAATAATGATCCATTGAATGCTGACGGGACACTCCTGGCCACGATTTCAGATGCAGGCAATGGTCCTGCTGGGGCCATGGTGATTGCTGAATGGCAAGCTGGAGCTACGCTGATCCACAGCGGAGGAGCTGGCACGGATATACTGGCCGGGCATCGGTTGGTGTTCCTGACTGGCTCTCGCGAAAGTGGCATGAGTTCAGATACAGCTGGTTTGTATGATCTGTCTGAAGAGGGTGCAACCATGTTCCTCAACGCTGTTGAGTATATGCTACAGTAAAAAAGCTCTATGTGCCTTTAGAGTCTGAAATCTTGTTTGATTCGTACTGATTGTTTAGAGCAAATCAAGCGGTCTTGGTTGGTCCAAGGCCGCTTTTTTTATTTTGAAATGACGACCCAAAAAAAGGCCTGCATTGTTGAATGCAGGCCCTTAATGTATGAGTTTTGGGAAGGGATCTGGTGGTTATGCCGATTCCTTCTTCACTTTCTTTCGGGCCTTGGCTACGGTGGCCTTGCGATTGACGATATCTGCTGTAATCAGGAACTTGCTCCCTTTGGCTTCTTCGGGCAGGTCGTACATGAGATCGACCATGAGTTCTTCAGTGATGGCTCGAAGTGCTCTGGCACCTGTGTCTCGCTTGAGCGCCTTTTGAGCGATGGCTCTAAGCGCGTCATCAGAAAACTCCAGTTCAGCGTCTTCCATTTCAAATAAACGCTGGTATTGACGACACAGGGCGTTTGCTGGCTTGGTTAGAATGTCGACCAAGGCATCTTCGTCAAGATGTGACAACGAGGTAATGACAGGCAAACGGCCTACCATTTCCGGGATCATGCCATACTCAATGACGTCTTCAGGGATGATCTGTTCCAGGACATCCTTTGATGTCTGGATGTCTTCCTGCTGATGTAGCTCAGAGGAGAAACCAATCATCTTTTTGCCGAGACGTTTTTTGATGATGTTTTCCAACCCCACAAACGTACCACCGCAGATAAACAAGATTTGAGAGGTGTCGATCTGGATGTACGATTGTTCCGGATGCTTGCGACCGCCTTGAGGCGGGATGTTGGCAGTGGTGCCTTCAAGCATCTTTAACAAGGCTTGCTGAACGCCTTCACCGGACACGTCGCGCGTGATCGATACGTTTTGAGAGGTCTTGCCAATCTTGTCGATTTCGTCAATATAGACGATGCCTCGCTGGGCCACTTCAATATCATAGTCAGCAGACTGAACCAGGCGGAGCAGAAAGTTTTCCACATCTTCACCCACATAGCCTGCTTCCGTGACGGTTGTGGCATCGCAAATGGCAAAAGGTACATGTAATTGTTTGGCCAGGGTCTTTGCCAGCAATGTCTTTCCACAGCCTGTCGGGCCAGCCAGCAGGACATTAGATTTGTCCAGTTCAATATCAGTATCGCTACTTTCGTTATGCATCAGCCGTTTGTAGTGGTTATAGACTGCCACGCAGAGATACTTTTTGGCATGGTCCTGACCAATCACGTATTTATCAAGGTATTCCTTCATTTGGCGTGGTTTGGCTGTTTTCTTTAGGGACATGCCCGCGTTGGGGCTGGCCTGCTTGCGATTCTGCCGAATGATGTTGTGGCATAATTCCACGCAATCCGGGCAGATATAAACATTGTCCGGGCCTTCGATCAGCGTTTCTGTGCGGCTACCGGATTGCCCGCAAAAACTACATACGGTTTTTTTGTTTCTTTTATTGTCTGATTGTTTTGCCATTTTTCATTTCTTCAATAAGGTCAATTTGGTCAATTGGTAATTGTATGGTATTGTGATGACTTGGGCAAGCCCATAGAGTGGGTTTCGGATTTTTGAAACAGGTGGGTAGTCGTTATTTCTGATGGCAGATGACAAAGTCAGCACCCTTTTTCAGGGCTGCTGCGTTGATAGGCAGGGTATTGTGATAACGTTTGGCCAGGACGTTGGGCAGGGCCTTTATCACGTCATCTAGCTCTAATATTGTGCAGAGTCTGATATAAGCCCCCAGCATAATCATGTTGGCGGCTTTTTGGTTGCCCAGTTCAATGGCCAGTTCATCGGCTGGAATGGGTACGACCGTATCCGTTTTTGGGCATTCTAGCAGGGTCAAGATTTAATGTAAAGACAATAAAATCCTAACGAATGGCCTAAAAAAACGCAATATTCGGCATCCTGTCTGTCTTCTCACGGCTAATCTGTGAGCAGCTTTTTCAGCACGGCATTTGTATGTATTGCCACAAACATCAGGTAATCCAAATCGCTCAGACTGTAGTGCTCATGTATCATGGCATTATCAACGTAAATCACACCGTAGCACCCTGAGTGCCCGACAATGGAGGCGATAATGGCGGAACGAATCCGAGCCGTACCTTCCATAGTGGCTGATACACGGGGTAATACAAGAGACTGTCCGCGCTCAACAGCGCCGTTGATTTTGTCGGACAGGGCCAGTTCGTCGATTTCAACAGCTTTCCCATCGCGACGTTTACCAGCGTGGTATGTCATCGGACCATTGGGTTGTTCTCGCAATGCACACCAGACATGAAAGCTGCTAAACTGCTTCAAAACCGTGTCTATGAGAGCCAGCAAGAGCTCTTCTATGTCCAGGGCGTCAGAAATGGTATCCGTGGCTTTGGCAAAATCTGTCAAACGTTTGGCAGGCAAACGCATGGCCGGGGCATGCCCCGCATCCGGTTTTCGCACCACCGTTTCATGGCGAGGCGTAGACAATGTGGCTTCTAACTGGAGGGTGTCTTCTGCCTGTAACCGTTTTTCCTCGGGCTCAACATCCACCGTGGCGATTTCAATGAGGAAATCAGAGATCTCAATGGCATCACCGGTGGTAACCCTGGACCTGTGGATGGCTTTTTTGTTAAGGAATGTTTTGTTTGCGGAATCAAGATCCTCTAACATCCAGGCCCCGTCATCTGTGCTGAAGATCACGGCATGCTGTTTGGATACGGTTCTGTCGGCCAATACGACCTGATTATCTTCACCTCTGCCAATATGAATGGGGCTACCATGGAACCGATATTCCTGAGCCTGCCCATCCTTTTGTTTGACTGTCAGACGCATTTGTCGATCCTCCAAGAAGGAACCTGCTACCATGCCATTTATTATGGCACAAGGGCCTTACAGTGTCAAGTGATCCAATTTGAGATGTTTGGGACTTTGGGTGAGTCCTCAGAAGCGATGTTTGGTGGGACCCTGTAGTATGGATTCAATGCCCGCTCTACCCTGGTCAAGACCTTGTTAAGAGGTCCCGTGTTAAACAGGCCACTATTTGTTGTTGTCTCGTAAGTCGAATAAAATAAATTTGTTATGGTTTCTGTGGGTTGTTTGTTTTGTCAAACACCTAAAAAAAACATGACATATTCCAAGCGTTGGATTATTTTGTTCTTCTGGATCTGACAGTTTAATCAATAACCCATGTTACAGGGATTATCGGGAAATGTTTGAACAGATGCACGATGAGATTGATGCAGTCATTGTGTGTACGCCGGACCATTCGCACTTTCCTGTGGTGATTCACGCCATGCTGCTGGGTAAGCATGTGTATGTTGAAAAACCCATGGCCCAGAATGTGTATGAGTGTCGTCTGCTTGAGAAGGTGGCCAAGGCCACAGGTGTGGTGACACAGATGGGTAACCAGGGCTATTCCGGCACAGGACATTTCAGTTTGGTGACTGGGTTGAGGCCGGGCTGGTCAAGAACGTACGAAAAATTGACGCCTGGATGACGAGTAGTCGACGGTGGCATGGCTGGACCTACGATGCCTATCCCGAAGAGACGCCACCCGTCGGGTATGACTGGGATCAGTGGTTGAGTCGCAGACCTTTCCGTCCGCACAGCAGCAAGATGACTGGCGGTAACTGGCGATGTTGGTATGAGTTTGGGTGTGGCTGCATGGGGGACTGGGGTGCACATGTATTGGATGCGATGCACCGGTTCTTGAAACTGGGCCAGCCGTATGAAATCACGACCAAAGTGATGGGGCCCAGTGACCTGTATTACCCCCAGGCCTCTGTGATCACGTTCAAATTCAAAGCACGTCACGGTATGCCGGCCCTGGAGTTGAACTGGTACGATGGTCAAGGCAATCGTTGAGGCACCAGAGGGCTACGCCGATAGCATGGGCAATGTGGGGTCATTGATCTATACGAATGACTATGTGATTCGAGGCCGAAGCCATGGTGCCAACTATGGCATCGTCTCCAAAGAGAAGGCCGAGAAACTGGCCAAGAGCGGCAAAGAACCCGCACTTCGCAAAGGCTTGTCAAATCACTATAAAAACTTCCTGAATGCGTGCCAGGGTATTGAACCTGCCAATTCCTCGTTTGACATTGCAGGGCCTCTGGCTGAGATGTTGTGTTTGGGTTGTATTGCTCTGAACAAGTGGGAAAATCCCTACGACTACGGCAAGGCCGAAGTGGTGAAGGGCGAAGTGCATCTCACATCCCAAAAGGGCAAGTGGTTCCTGTTGACCAAAAAAGAGTATGCCAACTTTGTGTTTGAAGGTGACATCAAGATGCCCGTTAAGGAAGGTAATTCCGGTTTTCTGTTCCGTTGCCAAAAGGGCAAGAACAGGGCCTGGGGGTATCAGGCTGAGGTGGATACCGCAGACCGAAAATGGTCTGGTGGTCTGTATGACAAGGCCGCAGGATGTGGTTTATTTCGCCCAATCGAGACAAAGCGGTTTCGCCTGCTGAGGGTGCTACGTCCATTAAAGCGTTCAGGGAACGCGCTGGTGAATGCTTCAAGCAGGGTGAGTGGAACAGATACCAAAGGCAGCTATACGTTGACGTTCCGATATGCCTCTTCCAGTAACAGACCTTGTGATCTTTTTGTGAACAATCAGAAGGTGGGACGCGTGGCATTCGCAAGTACCGGGAGCTTTACCAAGTGGGTCACTGTCCAGACCAAAGTGACACTAAAGCAGGGCGGTAATGCCGTTAAGGTCGTGTCTGTGGCGGCTGGTCCCAATCTGGACGCCCTGGCTGTGACCAAAGGGTAATTAAATTCTAGAATCGGTTTTCAGTTTTCAGTAGCCAGTATACAGTATGAAAAACGAGTCTTTCTAAAAACTGAAAACCAAAAACTGTACCGCGCAGGGCTTTGTGCAAAAGTCCTGTTAATACGCTAACAAGGCGGGGTAACAGCATGCTGTTGTCCCGCTTTGTGTTTTTATAGCATTGTATACCTGACAAGATTACGGGTTTTCAGGGGAGAATGTTTTGTTTAGGGTGAGTTTTTGCTCAAATATTGTAGAATAAGCGCTGCTGTTGTAGGAGAATAGGTTCTCGTTAATTCTTAGGAGTGTATCAAAATGAAAGAAAGCATGAGTCGTCGCGAGATCTTTTCCCGTACGCTTGGTTTGACAGCGTTTGTTGCAGGGGGGGCGATTATGCCCAATAGCGTTTATTCGCAAGGCAAGATTCTTCGAAATAGCGGCACCAAGATCAAGCTCAGTCTAAATGCATACTCTTTTAATGGTCCCTTACGCGCCGGTGAAATGACCCTCGGTGACGTGGTCGACTATTGTGCCAATCATGGATTTGGTGGGCTTGATGCGACAGGCTACTATTTTCCTGGATATCCTGATGTGCCGAATGACGGGTATCTTTACGGTCTGAAGAAGCGGGCGTTTCTTAATGGTATCACAATTAACGGCACGGGCGTCAAGAACGATTTTTCAGTTCCAGATTCCGAACGTCGTAAACAGGATGTTCAGATGGTTAAGAATTGGATTGAAGTGGCTGAAAAACTTGGTGCCTCCGTGATTCGGATTTTTTCTGGTTTGAAGCGGCCCGATGGCTACAGTTTTGATCAGGTGCTTAAATGGATGGTTCTTGATATCAAGGAATGTGTGGAACATGGTAGAAAACATGGGGTCATTGTGGGACTGCAAAACCATAATGATTTTGCCAAAACAGCAGATGAGACCATAGAAATAGTCAATGCTGTGAATTCAGAATGGTTCGGTGTGATTCTTGATGTGGGGAGTCTTCGTCAGGGTGATCCATACCAAGAGATAGAAAAGCTCTTGCCCTACGCTGTTTCCTGGCAACTCAAGGAAAAAGTGTGGTATGGCAAAAGAGAGGCTGCAGTCAATCTTGAGAAAATCAAAGCCATTCTTGAAAAAGGCGGTTACCGTGGATTTCTGCCTATTGAAACCTTGGGTAAGGGCGATCCCAAGATAAAGGTGAAAGATTTTATGGCAGACGTTCGAGAGTACTTTGGATAAATGCTCACGGGTGTAATAGAATGGACGAGCCTTTCTATTCCCTATACCCTGTTTGGAGCGTCAGTAAGAATGAATTTGGGACTCACTAGAAAGAGGCTGTTATGACATCAAGATTAAGTTGGCTGATCTGTTGTATCATTTGCTTTGGGGGAAGCATTCTGTTTGCTGTTGAACTGGATGAATCTCCGGCCAGGCCAGGGGAGTGGGGATATCATCCTGGTCACAAAAAAGACGTGGCCGTGAATCCGCCGAGTTTTGTGTGGCGTCCTCAAAAGGGGCTTACCTGGGAAATTCAATGCGCCTCTGAAGGCCATTTTGATGTGCCGATTTGTCATGTGCAGGATTTGAAGTGGAGTGTCTTTTGTTCTGACAAGCCATTATCCCCGGGCACGTATACGTGGCGATACCGGGGCAAAGACAGTCAAGGACATAGAACGCCATGGAGCAGGATTCGTCAGTTTCAAGTGGCTTCAGATGCCAGATTGATGCCCATGCCAGCCCGTGCCGAGTTGATCAGCAGAATTCCCTCACAACACCCGCGTCTGTTCTTACGGCCAGAGAATCAAGCTCAGCTACGAGCATTGGCCAAGGGCGCCATGACCTCAGAGTATCAAGATCTTGTCAAGACGTGTGAACGTATTTTAAAAAATCCCCCTGATACGACTGAGCCCCCCCTGTACCCGAAGTCTATTCAACGAGGTAGTGACGCGTGGCGAAAGATCTGGTGGGGCAATCGCACCTACACAAGCACCGCTTTAAATCAAGCAGCGATTTTGGCATTCACACGGTTGCTTGGCGGACCAGAGGCCTATGGCCATAAGGCCAAAGAGATCTTAATGGCCTGTGCTTTATGGGATCCCAAAGGCAGTACAGGATATCGCTACAATGATGAAGCCGGCATGCCGTACAATTATTATTTTTCACGTACCTATAGCTTTGTGAACGACCTGCTCTCAGAAAAGGAAAAAAAGGTTTGCCGGAACGTGATGTGCGTGCGTGGTACTGAAATGTACCAGCATCTTTGTCCCAACCACCTTTGGAAACCCTATTCCAGCCATTCCAACCGGGCCTGGCACTTTCTGGGAGAAGTGGGCATTGCGTTCCTGGGTGAAATCCCCGAAGCAGAGGATTGGGTCTGGTTTGCCATGAATGTGTTTTACAATGTGTATCCTGTTTGGTCTGACGATGATGGGGGGTGGCATGAAGGGGTTTCCTATTGGAGCAGCTACCAAAACCGTTTTACCTGGTGGGCTGATGTGATGCGTGAGGCCATGGGAATCAATGCGTTTGACAAACCCTACTATGCACAGGCCGGATACTATGCCATGTATCTGACTCCGCCAGGCAAGACTGGCGCAGGTTTGGGGGACTTGAATGCCAAAAAAACGGCCTCTCATAACCGCGGTATTATGAGCACCTTTGCAGTTCAGGCACAGAATCCCTACTGGCAATGGTATGTGGATCAGCTCGGTGGCGTCAAGAGCGAAGGGCACTATATCGGATTCATGCGGGGTTCCCTTCCCAAGGTGATGTCAAAGTTGCCCAAAGATCTACCCAGTTCGAGGTTATTCGAGGGCATTGGTCAAGCTTATTTGAATACCCAGATCCTTGATGCCAAAGAGTCAGTACAGATTGTGTTCAAGTCCAGTCCCTTTGGTACGCAAAGCCATGGGTATGAGGCCAACAACGCGTTTCTGCTGTGGGGGTATGGTGAACGATTATTGATTCGTTCCGGATATCGTGATTCTTATGGCAGTGACCATCACAAGAACTGGATGTGGTCTACACGCTCAGTCAATAGCATCACGGCCAATGGCCAGGGACAGAAGCGACGTGATGACCAGGCGCGTGGACGCATCACGGCGTTTCAAACTACGCCTGAGATTGATGTGGTGAGCGGTGAAGCCGGCAGTGCGTATGAATCACCTCTGGAGTGTTTTACGCGATCCATCATCTTTGTGAAGCCAGATCTGATGATTGTGTATGACCAGTTGCAAAGTCCAACCGCTACGAGCTTCGAATACTGGCTGCATGCTCAAGACAAGATAAAGGTGATGGATCAACACCACATAAAAGTCAAAAAAGGCAAGGTGAGTTGTGACATCAACTTCTTGTACCCGAGTCAATTGACATTCAGTCAAACGGATCAATACGATCCAAATCCACGTGAGCGCATCACGCTTCGCGAGTGGCATTTGCAGGCTTTGACTGCTTCTCCGGAAGAATCAATGGAGATTGTGGCTCTCTATCGCATTCATCGAGAGGGTCAAGCAGTACCGCAGAAGGCGACTTTGGATCAGGTCAGCGAAGGGTATATCTTAACCGCAAAAACGTTGAATGGACAGGTTACCGCATTATTGCCTCGGAACTTTTCATCCCGTCTCAAGGCGGGTGCCTTGGAGACCCAAGGAAACATACGTGTCGAGTTTATCTCAAAATCAGGAAAGACCTGTTTGGTTAAGCTTGATGGAATAAATCAATAGGAAGAAGGAATGCTCAGATTTTTTGTGTAGGGCATTACAATTATCGATGGAAGGGGTATTAATATGATTCGTAATAAATGGGCCCATATGGTTTGTGGGTGTCTTTTCTTTTGTCTGGTTTCGACCGGTGCCTGGGGCAGCACACGCCCGAACATTATCCTGATTGTGGCCGATGATTTGGGATATGGTGATCTCGGCTTTAATGGCAGTACACAGATTCGAACGCCGCATCTGGATCAAATGGCTGCAGACGGTGTGCGTTTTACGCAGGGGTATGTGTCTTCACCCGTGTGCAGTCCGTCGCGTGCGGGTTTTCTGACCGGACGCAACCAACCCCGGTTTGGATATGACAACAATCTGGCGGAGAATCAGAAAGGCTATGATCCTGAGTATGCAGGATTGCCGGTGACTCAAAAGACGATTGCTGATGGCTTGAAACCGCTGGGCTATGTCAGTGGCTTGCTCGGCAAGTGGCATTTGGGAACACGTTCTCAATTTCACCCAATTAAGCGCGGCTTTGATGTTTTTTGGGGATTTCTCGGCGGCGGGCATGATTATTTCAAATCAAGCCCCGAGGGCAGGGGGTATCAATCGCCCATTGAGTGCAGTTACAAACAACCAGAACCGATTACCTATATCACCGACGACATTGGCCATGAAGCCGTCGATTTTATCAAGGGACATACGGCGCAGCCCTTTTTCTTGTACGTGTCTTTTAATGCACCCCACGCCCCCATGCAGGCGTTGGAGCAAGACCTGGCTTTGTATGCCAGCGTGAAGCAGAAAAGGCGCCGGACCTATTGCGCCATGGTACATCGTCTGGATGTCAATATTGGTTCCATACTGCGGGCCGTGGAAAGGTCTGACATGTCCAAACGAACCATGGTCGTGTTCATCAGTGATAATGGTGGGCCCGTGGATTCAAATGGTTCCATCAATGCACCGTTGAATGGTCAAAAGGGCATTCTCCTGGAGGGAGGTATCCGTGTGCCGTTTTTGATCAAGTGGCCCGGTGTTTTAAAGCCAGGGTCTGTGTATGACAATCCTGTATGGACTCTCGATTTCTTGCCGACCTTTGTCAAGGCCGCTGGCGGCACGATCACAAAAAAACAGGATCTGGATGGAGTTGATCTTTTGCCCTACATCACAGGGGAGGTCAGCAAGTTGCCGCATGAAACTATGCGGTGGCGTTTTACCATCAGTGCGGTCATCAGGTCAGGGCAGTGGAAGCTGGTTCGTTTGCCGGATCGTCTGCCCATGTTGTATGATCTGTCCAAGGATGTGTCTGAGCAGCAAGACATGGCCGTTCAAAATCTGGGACTTGTTCAGTCCATGCTCAGGGATCTGGGGCAGTGGGACGTGCGGTTGCCCCATCCGGTTTGTCTTGAGGGTGCCGTTTGGAAACGGCGTCAACTGGCCTTGTATGACAATGATTACCCCCTGACACAACCTGCTCTTGATGAATCACCTTGATTGTTTCAGTGTGAAGTGAGAAGGTTGAAGTGTGAAGTGCGGAATCGCTTTGCGATGCAACATAATGAGAATAAAGAACTTGAAGGACAGTCCAGCAATTATCTGGAAAATTATTTCAGTTGTTTGAGGTTAGTATTACAGAAAGTGAGCTGGGAATATGGGTAGAAGCGGTTTGACTCTTCGGGTGGTGAGTATTGCGGTTATGACGTTGCAGGTGGGTGCTTTCAGTGCTGGGAAAACCATAGCAGTCAAGGTGGAGGCTGATAGCGATACAGCTGGGTACGAATCTTACCTCGCCATGGACGGAGATCCTCAAACCATGTGGCACAGCTTCTTTGGCCAGGGCGAGACCAGTCATCCGCATGAAATCACGTTTGATCTAAAGAAAGAATATGATATTTCCGGCTTTGCCTATTTACCTCGCAGTGGGGGAGGCAATGGTACGATCAAGGACTATGAACTGTATCTTAGCTGCGATGGGCGTGACTTTGGGCCTGCAGTAGACAAAGGGGTATTTGCCAATCGGAATAGTGAGAACGTGGTTCGTTGGAATGCACCTGTTAAGGGACGTTATGCCAAGCTGCGAGCCCTGAGCGAAGTGAATGGGCGTCCCTGGACGTCAATTGGCGAGCTTCGATTTCTTGTGAAGGGGGTGACATTTCGTTCGGGTGAAGCATCAGGGGTGATTCTAAGTTCGCCCAAGAACGAATTAGAGATGCAGTATGAGACGATCCGACATGACATAAGAAATCGCAAAAAAATTGGTAGGTTTGCAGATCAGGCTTTCCATCAGGAAGCCTTGATTCATAAATCCGATCGGGATAGCTTGGACGTGGTCTTGCGACGTACCACCGCCTTGCTCCAGGATATTCAGGGCATGGGCGGGGCCCCCAATCTTGAAGACCTGAGTAAGGCCCTCAGAAAGTTGAAAAATGCGGGGCAGCGCGTGCCTGTTGAGGAGGGGGAGAAGCGTCTGACCCTCTTCAAGGAAACCTGTGAACTTCGTCGCAGAATAGCATTTTCTAATCCATTGCTGGATTTTGATAAGATCCTGTTCCTCAAACGCCATCGAGCCACATTTAATCATATGTGCGATCAATACTATGGGATCAACGTGTTGCCTGGTGGGGGGATCTGTGAATTATCCGATCCCTTTGGCGAGAATCCACAGGTGCGGGATGTGATGGCGAATTCGGTGGTTCAAAGCGGTCGATTAAAAGGACAGGTGCTGGACCAGGGCTCTTTCTTGGCACCTGATTTGTCGTATGATGGTCATACGATTCTTTTTGCCTATGTGGAGTGTAAAGGCGACACAGAACACCGACTCCACACAGATCCGAGCCGAGGTCATTGGCATGAGCAACGTTGTTACCATCTGTTCAAGGTCAATACGGATGGTACAGGACTTGAGCAGCTTACAGACGGGACATGGAATGATTTTGATCCGGTTTGGATGCCCAATGGACGCGTGGTCTTTATTACGGAACGTCGTGGGGGGTATCTCCGATGCGGGCGAGTGTGTCCGACCTATACGTTGTTTGACATGAAAGCAGACGGCAGTGATATTCGATGTTTGAGTCCGCATGAAACCAATGAGTGGCAGCCCAGTGTGACCCATGATGGGCGGATTATCTACACGCGTTGGGACTATGTGGACCGTCATGGCTGTACCGCACACCTGCCTTGGGTAACCACGGCCGACGGTCGGGATGCCCGAGCCGTACACGGCAACTTTGCACCCCGTGAGTTGCGAGCTGACATGGAACTGGATGTCCGGGCGATCCCCGGGTCTCAGCAGTTTGTGGCTACAGGCGCACCGCATCATGGTCAGGCTTTTGGCTCTCTGGTGATATTTGATACGCGAGTCGAAGACGACGACGCCATGGGGCCCGTCAAACGTTTGACCCCCGAAATTGGTTTTCCTGAAACTCAGGGTGGTGCCCAGGTATACGGTACACCCTGGCCCCTGAGTGAAAAATACTATCTCTGCGTGTATGATCCCACCATGAGACCTGGCATTGGCAGGCAGGGTCAGGGCCATGTACGGGGTGATTATGGCATCTATCTTGTGGATGCCTTTGGCAACAAAGAGCTGATCTATCGTGACCCCGAGATCGCCTGCCAGAATCCAATGCCGCTGCAGGCTCGGACCCAACCTCCGATTATGCCTGATGAATCCATTCGAGTCCCTGAAGGTCAGCCTGCTGAAGCCACGCTCGCCCTGGTGAATGTGTATGACACGCTCCGCGAATGGCCTGAAGAGATGGAAATAAAATCCCTGCGTGTCTATCAGATTTTGCCCATGAGCGTGCCCTCTGGGGCACCACCCCATGAAACAAGTCTGAGAGAGCCGACCGCTGGAGATTCTGTGGTTTTGCCTCGCTATGTCCTGGGGACCGTGCCCGTGGCAGAGGACGGCAGTGCTCACTTTACCGTGCCAGCACGGAAAGAGCTTTTTTTTCAGGCCTTGGATGAAAATGGGCTGGCTGTTCAGTCAATGCGTTCAGCCACCTATCTGCAGCCTGGTGAGAGGCTTGTTTGTCAGGGCTGTCATGAACTCCGGCACAGTGCACCGCAAACCCCCAAGGAGATACCGATTGCCATGCGTTCAGAGCCTGCCAAGCTTAAACCTGATGTGGACGGTACCAATCCCTTTAGCTACCCTCGATTGGTTCAGCCTGTGCTAGACAAACATTGTGTGAGTTGCCACGCGGAAAACCCTGTGACATCGCCTCGCTTAGATCGTGAGGTAGTGGTGAAAGGGCGTCAGAAATGGTATGCGTCCTATTTCAGTCTGGCCCCGAAATACGGATTTTGGTCCTACGGTGAACGCCACCGCACCATACCTGGTAAATTTGGAGCGCGCGTTTCAAAGCTATACGCCATCCTGCAGGGCGGGCATTACGGCATCAAGCTCTCCGAAGAGGAAATGCATCGAATTACCGTATGGCTGGATTCATGCTCTATCTTTTACGGTGTGTACGAAAAAGAAGGGGGTATAGCGCAGCTTGAAGGCAAGGTTGTGTATCCGACGTTGGAATAGCCTGACTCGAATGGTTCTCTGGAGAAAACACGTGAATTCAAAAGACCGAATTTTGGCGGCATTAAACCTGAAAACACCGGACAAAATCCCAACCTTTGAATGGTTTATTGATACTCAGGTGGCCGAGATTCTGACAGGACATCGTGATCCCATTGACATTGTAGAGGCTTTGGATATTGATGGTATCAACATTCGTCCTGACTATGACAGTCGCCAGGTCGACGCTGAGTCCTTTGCCGATGAATGGGGCGCCGTACGCAAACACACGGGTGATAGTATTCCCGCGATTGTCAAAAATCCGATTCAAGATATGCAGCAATTGGACGATTATGTGTTTCCTGATGTGGATGCTTCAGCAAGGTTTGATTTGATGGCTCGGGCCCAGGCACGATTCGGTGACACGCGGGCCATTATTCTGAATCTCAGAGATGGTTTTTCTGATATGCGAGACATTCTGGGGTATGAGAACGCCTTAATGGAGTTGGTGGCTGCACCGGATCGCTTTAGAAAGCTTCTGAATCGAGCGGTTGACTACAATCTGGCCCTTGCCAGGCGAGCAAAGCGGGAATTTGGCATTGAGATTGTGGCCACCACTGACGACATTGCCACGGATTTTGGTCTCTTGATGCGTCCCGAAACCTACTTTGAAGTGATTGGCCCGGCATTCCAACGGGTGATGCAGGGGTACAAGGATCTGGGACTGCACATCATCAAACACTGTGACGGCAACTGTTCGGACGTGATTGACTTTTGGATTGATTCGGGTATTGATTGCCTGGATCCCATTAGGGCGTGTCTGGGACTAACATCAGATCTTGAAACCTGTCGGAGTTCCCTCATTTTTGGTGTGTGGGAGATCTTTCCCTCTGTTCCATGGCTTGCAGTAAAGTGGTTTGCCGGAAAAGCCGATAATCGATACAGGCAGAGTATCTTACTCAGTCTGTATCGATTATCGGCCTCGACTGGACGCATTGTGTGTGATGACATGACACGGATAGGGTAAAGACAACAGGTACAAATGATGGTCTTTTATCCTCAATGTCAGGCAATGCAGCCGTTTTGTCACCTGTATGGGGCCATGTGATAATTAGCAACTCGCTCGTAAACATGATTGGGTGAATCCAATCGGTCAGATAACTAGGAAGAATCACATATGCAAACAGACAAAAAGAACGGTGATGAAAATTTCCGGAAACGTACGCCCGCGGCTGGAGTACGCACTGGTTCCCGTTTGGACGACATTAAACAATCCTTTCTCGATAATTTACTTTGTGCCATCGGTCGTGTGCCCAGAGCCGCTACACTCAATGATCAATACACAGCCTTGGCGCTTACGGTGCGTGACAGGATTCTCAAGCAGGGTGTTCGCACTTTGGAAACCTATACGGAGCGGGATGCTCGCTTTGTGGCGTATCTTTCTGCCGAGTTCTTGCCTGGACCGCATTTGGCCAACAATCTGGTTAATTTAGGTATTATGGATCAGGCGCGTCAAGCCATGAGCGATCTTAATATCAATCTTGACGAGTTGTTCCTGCAAGAAGAAGAACCCGGCCTTGGCAACGGTGGATTGGGACGCCTGGCATCCTGTTATATGGATTCACTCGCATCGGATGAGATACCAGCCATCGGCTATGGCATCCGTTATGAATTTGGCATCTTTGATCAGATCATTCGTGATGGTTGGCAGGTTGAGATTACGGACAAATGGCTCCGCTTTGGTAATCCCTGGGAAATTGTACGGCCTGAATTGGTTTTTGATGTGCCTTTTGGAGGACGCACAAAAATCTGGACAGATGTTCACAACCGCTTGCGCGTACAGTGGATACCCAAGACAGTGGTCAAGGGTGTTGCCTATGATACGCCGATTCTAGGGTATCGTGTGGGGACCTGTAACCGCATGCGTCTATGGAAAGCCGAGGCTGTGGAGTCCTTTGACTTCGAAGCATTTAACCATGGTGATTACTACCGTGCCGTTGAAGACAAGATGGATTCCGAAAACATCACCAAGGTGCTCTATCCCAATGATGAACATTGTGCCGGGAAGGAACTGCGTTTAAAGCAACAGTTCTTCTTTGTGACCTGCTCCATACAGGATATGATTCGCATACACCTGAACCTGGGACGGTCGCTGGATCAATTTCACAAACACTGGGCTGTGCAGTTAAACGATACGCACCCCGCCATTGCTGTGGCTGAAATGATGCGTCTCCTTATTGACGTCCATGTGATGGACTGGGACCGCGCGTGGGAGGTGACACGCCATACCTGTGCCTATACCAATCATACACTTCTGCCAGAGGCCCTGGAGACCTGGCCTGTAGATTTGTTTGGACGGTTGCTTCCACGCCATCTTCAGATAATTTATGCGATTAATCACCGTTTTTTACAGGATGTACGTGCACATTTCCCCAAGGATGAGGCCCGTGTGGCTCGTATGTCACTTATCGATGAGAGTGGCGAACGATCTGTGCGCATGGCGAATCTCGCCACGGTGGGCAGTCATCATGTCAATGGCGTGGCCGAACTACATTCTGACCTCCTCAAGAAATATGTGATGCATGACTTTGCCGAACTCTCGCCGGAAAAATTCTGCAATGTGACCAATGGTGTGACGCCCAGACGTTTTGTGGCTGTCAGCAATCCACCCCTGGCCCAATTGCTGAATGATCGGATTGGTGACGGTTGGCTTTGCAATCTTAATGAACTGCGAAAGATTGAAACATTTGCCGGGGATGCAACCTTTCAGGTGCAGTGGCAAGATGTCAAACAGGTGGCCAAGGCCAAACTTGCAGGATTGATCAAAGCGCAGACTGGCGTCACTGTGAATCCGCTATCACTCTTTGATGTTCAAGCCAAACGTATCCATGAGTACAAACGGCAGCATCTCAACGTGCTGCACATACTAACGCTCTATCTCTACCTAAAAAAAAACCTCAAGGCAGATATTCCTGCTCGTACCTTCATCTTTGGCGGTAAGGCTGCGCCCAGTTATTATATGGCGAAGCTTATCATCAAGCTGGTCCATGCTGTGGCTGACCTTGTAAACAATGATCCTGATGTCTTCGGTTGTCTCACAGTGGCCTTCTTCCCGGATTATAATGTGACAAATGCCCAGCCTGTGTATCCTGCGGCAGATCTTTCTGAGCAAATTTCTCTGGCCGGCAAGGAGGCATCCGGAACAGGGAATATGAAGTTCTCTCTTAATGGAGCCCTAACCATTGGTACCCTGGACGGTGCCAATGTTGAAATCCGGGAAGAAGTGGGCGCAGAAAACTTCTTTCTCTTTGGCATGACTGCTGATCAGGCACGCGATTGTCAGGCGCGTGGTTACCGTGCACGGGATATCTATGAACAGAATTCAACCTTGCGGGATGTGGTGGACTTCATAGCCTCCGGTGCCCTGGCAGGTGGTGATACGCACCTCTTTGGTCCCCTGGTGAATAATCTTTTGGAAAGTGATCCATTCCTGGTGCTGGCCGACTATCAGGCCTACGTCGAATGCCAGGAAAAGGTGAGTCAACTTTGGCGTGATCCACAGGCATGGACACATATGTCCATTCTCAATGTGGCACGTATGGGCAAGTTTTCTTCAGACCGTTCCATCCGTGATTATTGCAGGCGTGTGTGGCAGGTAGAATCCATGCCAGTGGAAATGGAAGCCATTCAACCTTGCGGCGATTATGCCACAAACTATTAACAGGACTTTTGCGAAGTCCAGCTATTAAGCGATAGGTTGCCCTCTGCTCAAACATTGTTGAAGGGCCCTTC
The DNA here is from genome assembly GCA_964494325.1 of uncultured Pirellulales bacterium. GTDB lineage: Bacteria > Planctomycetota > Phycisphaerae > Sedimentisphaerales > Anaerobacaceae > JAIPFM01. The sequence goes on along the minus strand of CAZBTJ010000015.1, from coordinate 12,916 downwards.
AGTCGTTATTTGTTCTCGCATGATATGACGAATTGGCAATACAAGAAAACTGGGGCCGAACCCTAACGTTCGGCCCAAGAAAAAGTACATAAAACTGAACACTCAAAACTTAAAACTCCCCGGTTTTTCCAGGGACTACATCGGCAGGCCCATTTCGACACGTGACACCAGGATGTCACCTTGTAAAATCATTTGGATACGACCCTTGTTGAGGGTCATGTGGTCAAAGACCAGCCCCTGGTGACTCAGGTTATTGGCCAGATAGGGCGATCTGTGGAGTTCCATGAGGGCTTGCTGGAATACGGTGTTCATGTACAGGCCAATGTTGGTCATGATATGATTACCATTGGTTGCGGCGTGTGTTGTGCCATCAAAGTAGGTGACATCACTTCGAAGTTTTTTGGCCATGTTTTCCAGTAAGGCTATATCGCGTGCCTGTTCGCTGTCAAATTCCTGATTCATGAGATCTGTGACCAGGATTTGGCTGTTAAAAATAAGCGTCTTACGCGGTAAGAACAAAGGCTTTTGCGGTTCAGAAGGCGTGGTTAGCGTTTTCTCATCGAGGCACATGAAGTACTTGCGATTGGCCGTCATACTCTGTTCGTCAAAGGAAAACAGGGTGAACCAGTTTTTTAACAGGTCATTGCTTTGGCCCGATGAGGCGACCAGTGTATCGCCCTGACTAATGAGTTTACGATTCACGTCTTTTGGGTTGAGCAAATCCTGGTGTGTCTGCATGGTACGCAGGACATCCAGGGTACTGCTGCGTTTAAGACTGGTGCTGTGGTATGTGGCTGCGATGTTTTGATAGGGCAGCCTTCCGGGTGGAATCCAGTGTTTGGGATTGGGAATACTACATCCACCGACACACAGGCAAACAGAAAAAGCCCACGTACAGACCCAATAAGCGTATTTGCTTCTTGATTGCGGTAATATACCGATCATCGATACCGTCCTCCAAAGAAGCCGGTGATGTAGTATATTAACGCCTATGCAGTCCGTACGCAGGCTTTATAAAACTACGTCACTGGCTTAGACTTCTTTCGCGTCTATCCATTTCATCATATTACGGAGCTGTCTGCCGACTGTTTCCAGTTGGCAACCATGATCCTTCTGATACAGCTCGTTAAAGTTCTTCATGCCTGTCTTGTACTCGTTGACCCACTCCTTGGCAAAGTCGCCCGCGACGATTTCGCCGAGGATCTTCTTCATCTCAGCCTTGGTTTCAGGCGTCACAATACGTGGCCCTCGGCTCAAGTCGCCGTATTCGGCGGTATTTGAGATACTGTAACGCATATAGCTCATACCGCCTTGATACATGAGATCCACGATCAGCTTCACTTCGTGCATACACTCGAAGTAAGCGATTTCTGGTTGGTAACCTGCTTCAACCAGTGTCTCAAAACCAGCCTTGATCAAGGCTGTCAAACCACCACACAATACAACCTGCTCACCGAAGAGGTCTGTTTCGGTCTCTTCCTTGTAGGTTGTTTCGATGATACCTGCACGTGCGCCACCAATACCATTGGCCCATGCCAGTGCGATTTCCTTGGCATTGCCTGAGGGGTTCTTTTCAACGGCGATCAAGCAAGGCACGCCGCCGCCCTTGACGTACTCACTGCGTACCAGGTGGCCTGGGCCCTTGGGTGCGATCATCACAACATTGACGCCTTCTGGCGGCACAATGTACTTGAAGTGAATGTTGAAACCATGGCAGAAACCCAGAGTTTGGCCAGCGACCATGTTGGGTGCAATTTGAGTCTCATAGATCTTGCCTTGGACTTCGTCCGGCAGGGTGATGATCATCAGAGTGGCCCCGTCCATGGCTTGCTTGATATCTGTGGGGGTAAAGCCATGTTCCTGAGCGATCTTGAAGTTGTCTGTCCCTTCAAGTTCAGCCACAGCGACTTCAATACCACTGTCTCTGAGGTTCTGGCTATGAGCATGTCCCTGACTTCCGTACCCAATCACGGCGACCTTCTTACCTTGAAGGGCGTTGATTGCTGCGTCTTTTTCGTAATAAATTGTTGCTGCCATAGTGTCTTTCTCCATTATCTATGCGGCACAAAACCACTGTTACCAGGTAAATCGTGGTTTTGGCGGTCAGGGAATGACCCACACATCCATGACTTGATCTTCGACCAGCCAAAAACCAACCTTTACAATTTTACCATTCATAATTCTCCGGCTATCCCCTTTGGCCGCTCACAGAAGATAAATTCCGGAAAATAACAAAACAACACATTATATTATGGGCTCCGTGGGAAGCAAGAACTTTCATGGCGATCCGAAGATACCGGACTCTAGGAGGGAAAAAAGACGGATCTCACTCAGTAAGAAACCCCGTTTTCAGTACTGCTGTGCCCGATTTCTACGGAAAACCAAGAAGGCCGTTATAGAGTGGTGGTGACCTTTTTTATGGGCTTGGGGGACTATATTGGGCTTCAACCCAACGGATCAAACGCCCTTGACGGGTGAAAGTGCCGTATGGTTGAGTTCTAAAACAGCAAAAAGGGGTCCCCGGATTATACGAACTTAAGACCTCCTCCCGTCTCAACTTTGTCGCGAACTTTGTCGTAAACTTAATCGAAACGCCGACAAAGGAACCTGCATTTGCGGCCTCCGGCCGCCTATCGACAAAGCTCGCGACAAAGAAAAGGGATGACAAACATGCTTAAGTTAGTGCGATCCGGGGACTGGCCCCTTAATTTGTCTATTCCAACCTCAGTGCCATGGACTCGTACGGTACTGGATAGGCCGTGATCCAGGCATGGGGTTTTATGTCCGTTTGACACCCCTTTAGCCCGAGGACCACCACATCGACCTGTTGACCACGCAGCGCATCCGTGACCGGGAAGAAGTACGTATTATTGCGATCAATGGTACTGGGGCCGTACTCCCAGACAACACAGGGAAACGAGGGTGCCCGATGAGATGCGCCGACCCAGTGGGCGCCCACACGCAAGGCGGCAAAGGCCTTGTTCTTACCGTGTATGCCATCCAGGGCCACGCACACATAGCTGTTGTGCGGGGCATCTTTATCGATTTGAACCGTGGCTTGCCAGGCCGCTTCCGCTTGAACCGTGGGATAGGGTGCAAACAGATGGGTTGCACGCCAACCGGCTCGATTGACCTGTCGATTTCCGACCCAGGCACATATCTCGGCAATACGATCCGGGGCCTCGGTGATTCGGACATAACGAATGGGGGACACATGTCTCACGTTCGCCGTCCAGACCTTGACATCCGTATCAAAGAGGGTATGTTCACCGCCATTGTGACGGATGTTGGCCACCTTGATCGCTGTGATTTCACCGCTCGAAGGGTCTTCTCGTTGCCACAGGACGGGCGTCCAGTTGATCAGGTCTGTTGACACCTCACCGGCCAGGGTCGCAGGGGGGGCAGTCTCACGAGTCACCGGCCAAAGCGCGTGAATGGCTATGTTGTCCAGGGCCATGGCATCGCCCAGATCAAGACGCAGGGCACCCCCGTTGATGCGCTTGTCACTGCGGTAGTGGTACACACTGAAAAAGGTCTCAAATCGCTCGTCAAACATATACCTGTCCCATATACCACGTTGCCAAAACAGCGTCTGCTCGAAAAAGGCAGTACGCGCCCGTTGGACCTGAGGGATGCGAGTCGGCCCGGAACGATGCAGGGACTGAACCTCAAGTGCGTTGTTTTGTGCAGAAAAACAGGTGGCCTCGTATAATTGCTCTGCATCGCCAGGGACCTGGGTCTGTGTCAGGTCAGCCAGCTTCCGGTGCCAGGCCCGGGTGAGGGAATCACCGGGAAAAGTGGTATCCACACCGTCTGTGAGAAGCTCATCCTTGCATTGTCCATCTATGAATGCTTTGCCAAAGAATCGAGATTGGGAGTGCAGCTTCACCGTGGCCCTGTCACCTGGCAAGCCGAGGAGTTTCAGGAGAACCGGCTTGTTCCCCATGTCTCGAACGACCTCATAGTCACAGCCTTTCACCCCAATGTCAGAACCGGGTGTGACCGTGGCCATCAAGAGATAAGATCTAAAGGGGGCCACCTCCACAGAAAGCGTGTTTCCATAGTCAAACGTACCCAGCATGTTCTCTGACGGATGATAGCGACGCACCTGCACAGGGCCCTGTCCGGTCAAGCCGATCTCCTCATCCAGACGCACCTGATAGGTCACGGCCGCCCATGTCAGGTTGCGCAGGGTCACAAATCGTGTGTTTCCATCTCCTCGGGCCATGGCATGTGGACCATACCGGGCCTCTGGCAACCGCATCCCCTTGACCAGAATGTCACGATTCCGATAGTGCAGGTTGAAGAGTCGGGCCAGTTTGGGATACTCATCATCACGAAGCAGCCAGGGATTGCCGTAGATCTCCGGTGCCAGGATCAAACAGCGGTTAAACGCCTGCAACACCAGATCGTCTTCCCAGTAGTCCAAACAGGAGGACAGGCACACGCCGCAGTCTTCTGTCAAACGCTGGAGCTTGGGGGGCAGACCGCGTGACAGTGCGCCCAAGCGGTTATGCGTGGCTGTGCCTACCCAATTGTCCATGTGGACATCAATGTAGGTTTCTGCGCCACCCCAGAGAAACGTCGTGGCATGGGGCAAGGCCTTGCCGAGATTAAGACGATGGTTCAACACGATCAGGTCCGGGGTATATTCACGACAGGCTGCCATGGCCCGGGCAAAGGTGGCCTGCTTGTCATCGCGCAGCTGCCCGCACACCGAATCAAACTTGAACAGCTGGACCCCGTAGTCCCGGCACAGTGTCACCAGGAGGTCCACACGCGCGGTCTCTTGCTCCGGGGTTGTGCCAAAACCATCCGGTCCTGCCCAGAGTCCCAGGCGACAGCCAAATGAGTCTGCCCGCTCAGCACAGTGTTGAAATCCGCCGGGAAACTGGCGTCTAAACTTGTCGGTTTGCATACTGCCATAGTATTGAGCACTGTCAATATTGCCCGCATCCCAGGCGTAGATCCCCAAATGCATGCCGTACGCGTCGTGGAGCCACTCAAAGAACGCCAGATTGATCATGGTTTGCGCCTCAGTGGATCCCTCATTGGTGTTGTTAATCCAGGAGAAGTACTGTGGCACAGAGGGGGTCGCTTCGGTGATGGTGCCATACTCCGAAAGCCTCTGCTGAGCACTACTCATCCCGATCAGGAACAAGAAACAACATGATCTTATAGTCTGTCTCACAACGGCACCTCCTTCGGTGTTTTATGATTCATGTTAGCGTTGTTTTCTGATTTCAATGGTCAGTGCTTTTGTGGCATTTATTTCCAACCAGATCACCAAGGTGTGGGTGCCATCCGTGTCAATAACAACGCCTTGCCGCAAGTCGCTAACGGCAATGTCATGTGGTCACTCAAGCATATTATCCGCCTCATGCTCGAACACGGTCTTCTGGGCCTCGATGCCTTCGATGGCGGTGAGCTTGGCTTCGAATTCGTTGGCCTTGTCCAGGTCGCCGAGTAGTTCGAGGATGATCAGGCCGTTGGTGGAGCAGTAGTTCTCGGAGGTTTCGTGTAGACCGATGCGGGTTTTGATGGTGCAGCCGTACTCCGTGAAGAGGTCCTGGAGGCTTTTGGAACTGTTAATACGGTCGGTCACGTGAATGACCAGGATGATGTGGCGTTCCTTCTTCATGGTCGATCTCCTTGTCTTGCCCTGAAGGCGATTAGAACTTTAGGCAAAGTGTAACCACCCCCGGCTTCAAGGTCAATCAGATACGTACCGCCTTTAGCATCGAAGAGGGTATACGCTTGCGTTGGCCTGTCTGTCGAGGGGAACAGATTGTCTTGCTCCTTTTCTTGCTCTGTTTTATGATAGGGCTTGTTATTGAGCAATTCTGTTTATTTGGGAGAAGGATAGTATGAATAATCCTGTGGATACTTTAAAAACGGTCTTTGGCTTTGATTTCTTTCGCGGCAAACAGGAGCCCGTGATTCAGGCCGTGCTGGATGGGCATAGTGCCTTGGCTGTCTTTCCCACGGGTGGGGGCAAGAGCCTGTGTTATCAATTGCTTGCACTCTTGCTGCCGGGGTTGACGCTGGTGGTGAGTTCGCTGATTGCTTTGATGAAGGATCAGATCGACTTTTTGGTCTCCAAAGGTGTGGATGCGGCGCGCTTTGATTCGAGTCTGGATACACAGGCATTTCACAAACAAAACCAAGGCAGTGCAGTCACCTGATCGTTCAGTCGCACAGGATGCGGACATCGACACACGACATAACCGTGATCGCATCCATGTTCCCGACAAAAAGTCACAATATGCCGAGCATCTTTGAGTGTCGGCTTATCCGTCCATTTCACTTCAATAGGAACGACTCGGTCCGGCAGATCAAGGATATAGTCCACTTCAAAACCACTCTTGGTGCGTTGGTAACACAGTCGCCCTTGGCCCACATACTGCAAGCGCTTCCAGAGTTCAATCCCAACCCACTGCTCAAAGATCACCCCGGGTTGCGATTTTACCAACTCAATAGACGGTACCAAGCCTGCTGCTGCGTGACGTACCCCCAAATCAAAAAACAAAAACTTCGACGTTGACAATAGATTCTTTCGTGGACTTTTTGAATAGGCCAAAACTTGAAATCCAACAAACATATCTTCCAAGAGTTGATAATAGGACTTAACCGTCGGCGCAGTGATTCCTGCCTCCTGAGAAATGGCCGCATAGTTTACGCTTTGCCCCGACTCCGACGCTGCAAGCCCTAGAAAACGAACAAAACTCCCCCAGTCTTTCACCAAGGCCTCACGCCGAATCTCCTCTTCCAAATGAATCGACGTATAGGATCGCAACAAATCAACACGGTCTTCAGAGGCCGCCGTAACAATCCCCGGCAAAGCACCAAAAGCCAGACGCGTCATCAAATCCCAGTTGGGAAACACATTTTGGGACACCTCGTCTTCTGACCAGGGAAATGGCAAAGGCGACTGAGCATAGGCCATTGGCCGATCAATACTCGGCAGCTCAATCATCGTCAGCGGGTACAGATGATGCAGAAAACTGCGACCCGGCAACAGATTGGCCCCTAGTTTTCTAAGCTTTCTCGCGGAACTGCCACATAAAACAAAACGCCATCGCAACTTATCCTGATCATAAAGCGACTGAACCGCATCAAATATGGAAACGACCAACTGTACTTCATCCACAAAAACAACCTGCCCCTGTTTGTCTTCCGGCAGGCTACGACACATCCCCGCAAACAAGCCAGAATCAGCCAAATGACGCGATCGAACCTCAGGATCAGCCAAATCCACAAACAACATATCCTCTGGAAGTAAGGATTTTAAGAGGGTAGACTTACCTGTCTGCCGAGCCCCAAATAGAATGTGAACATAGGGCCGACTCAGTTTCTTTTTCAATATAGGGCTATACCATCGATCATACATAGATAGTAGTATATATCTGACTTTTCGAAAGTCAACTTTAGAAAAGTCAGTCTTTTCCAAAGTATGATTTTGATTTGGCCTCTTTTTTGCCTGTGTAAACGCGAATCCATCAAGTTATCTGCTTATTTTGTACCGTCCTATAACTAATAACCAGTAACCAACAACTGCTTTATCGCCACAGATTCACGCTGATGGTTCGCTGTTCCAGCGAATTGGGTTTTGGCTCGCACGGAGCCACGGGGGCCACGGAGATCGTTCGCAGTGCCTGCGAATTTGGCCTGTTTCGCGCACGTTCACTCACTAGGTTCGCTCAAGATGCAACGAAACCAACAGCTAAGAACCAGACCGGAGACCGGTAGGGATGAGACCTGAGGGCAAACCAAAAACCAACAACTAACAACTGCTTTTTTAACCGCGAATTTTGCTAATTTTCGCGAATAGCCAAAATGAAGCGAGCGGCCCTGACCAGTTTATAAGAACCAGTCCGCGTAGCGGCTCAAAGGGCCTAAAACTTAACCCTTAAAACTTAAAACTATTCTGAACAACTAAAAACCAACAACCTCCTTTTCCCCAGATAAAAGGCGGAATACTGAACTCAAAAACAACCACGATTTCACAGGAAGTTTTGAAGGCCGGTGCATATGGGTCATCGGGCTTGTGCGTGAGACCGCCGTCAAACACGCTGATCGCGTACCGTCCCATAACTAACAGCTAACAACCAGTAACCAACAACTGCTTTATCGCCGCCTGATAAATACAGATGAACGCAGATGACTCTCGTCGTGATTCGTATGACCTTGCCTGGGCTGGTGTCCTTCTCACGCTTGCTACGACTTGAAGTAAGAAAGCCAACGACCATGGCGTGAGCCTTTTCATACCTCAAACCTCCCCCTTCACACCTCCGGGCTTCCAGCCCGATATTTCCTTGCGGGTCTTGGGTTATTGGATACAATTAGGATTCAACTTTGAGATAGCTTTTTTTGGAAAAAGCGGTTGAAAGGAATGGGATTAATCTTTTTTCCGCTTGTGATAGCTGCTTTGGGCCGCTGGCTGCCGCTTTTGGCAATTTGACGACAGCATTATTGTTTTTGAGAACAATGAATTCCAATCCAATTTTCCTGGATGGCTAGTAGGTTATAATATGGATCAAACAGCAGATCTCTGGATTGACTGGTACGATGCAGCGGAGTCTTTTCCCTCTCCACCAGTAGAAACACGCACCCAAGTCCTACCGCTTGAGCAACTGACATGGGAGAATTTTGAACGCTTGTGTTTTCGACTTGCATCACGGCTTGGAGACGTTTCTGACTGTCGACGATATGGGATTAAGGGGCAAAATCAACAAGGGATTGATATTTACATCAGACGTACGTCTGACAGCGGCTATTCGACATTGCAGTGCAAACGCTACGCTGAGTTTACACCAGCAAAAATCAAAGAAGCCGTCGATAGTTTTCTGAATCACGATTGGGCAAAGCGTTCAACAGTCTTTAAGCTTGCGGTGACTGTGAGTCTCTCGCCAACGGCACTTGCAGAGGCTGTTGAAGAACAGGCCCAGAGATGCTGCAAAGAAGGTATCGAATTTGTGCCTTTGGATACGGAACGCATATCAGATTTGCTCAAAGAACATCCGGACTTAGTGGATGACTTCTTTGGCCGTCCGTGGGTTCAGTCTTTCTGCGGAGCGGACGCCGCCGAAAGACTCTCGGGAAGACGATTGACTAAACAACAACGAATCGAGGCGAGGCAGAGACTCCATGAACTCTACGCAACACACTTTGCTTCTGTTGATGTAGGTCTGCCTGCGGCAGTTGGTGCATTGCGTGAAGTTGCACCACACTTACCTTTACGAGACCGATATGTAGCTCCCCTAGTTGAGTCGATCCATACGGTTATGGAGTGGAAATCAGCATCCCATGAGGCCACTGATAACCTTACGACGAACAGACTGGAACCATCGATTTCCGAGCAAAAATCACCAAACATGGAGGCAGGGTCCTCCGTGGGCTTAAGGACTAGAGAACATCGCACCAAATCAAATTTGTTCGAATGGCTCGGAACAGCCCAGAAAGGTGTTATTCTAGGTGGACCAGGGTTGGGCAAAAGCGCTGCTCTCCGTTTCCTTGCACTGGATCTTCTGTCAGAACAGCCCAAAACTGAGTCGCTGGCCCAGAAATGGGGGAGTTACCTTCCTCTCTTTGTACCTTTTGCTATGTTAACGCGACTAGTAGCAGACAAAGAAGTAGTCAGTATGACCGATTTTCTACGCGGTTGGTTTCGGAAATTAAGCGCACCACCAAAGACCGTTGCTCTTCTCGAACAGGCATTGGACGATGAACGGTTGCTCCTACTCATTGACGGTCTTGATGAATGGAGTGATCCTACGGCCGCACGTACGGCACTGGTTACGATTCTTGATTTTGCGGGTCCGCGATGCCTCCCCGTAATCGCGTCTGCGAGGCCGCTTGGGTACGAAAGACTCGGCGGCCTTGGTTCAGATTGGAAGAAGGCCGAATTGCTGCCCTTCGAAAACGAACAGCAACTGCGATTCACAAAAGCATGGTTCGAACATTTCTATATGGCAACGTTACCAAACGGAAGTTTACCAGACGTAGTTTCCTCTGCTGCAATTCGCAACACGGAATCATTCATGTCTGAAGTGGAGCAGGATACAGCACTTTCCGAACTTGCCGGGATACCTCTCCTCCTTTCGGTGTTGATCTACCTCCGTTTACAGGGACGTGTCCTTCCTCGCAATCGATTCGATGCGCTTGAAGCTATTACGAGAGCATTGATTCATGAGCAGCCTATCCGTCGTGCTCAGGCATCGTTGCAGGGTTCTAGTAGCCTGCAACAGAATCCCCGGATTACTGAACGGGGAATTCAATTCCTGGCATTATTCATTCATCAACAGCCGGACTCAGAGTCAATTCATGAGGATAAAGTACGCGAGACACTAGCCACTTTTTATCAGGGTAGTGAATTTAGAAAGGCGGAAGCAGAGGCAATCGATTTGGCAACCATACAAGCTGAGCATGCCGCCCACGAAGTTGGCATTCTGGTACAACGACAACCCGGGCAGATTGGTTTTCTGCATCGCAGCCTCCAGGAATTTTTGGCCGCGAAAGAGATAGTCCGGAGGCCGTTCATTCAGCTCAAACAACTCGTTGTGGATAAGTCTGGAGAGCCGGGATGGCAAGAGATTCTATTGGCAGTCCTACATTGTATGGGTCGGCAAGATGAGGTGGATTCAATTCTTACTGATATACGGCAGTTACCTTCTGGTCCGCTAGATTTGCCTTTACGTCGTGTTTTCCTGGCTCGGGTTATTTTCTCTGACCTTAATTGTTCCGCTCAAACCGCTGAGGACCTTGCAGAGGAAATCTTTTCCGAAATTGAGCTATCGACATGGATGCCTTTGCGTAAAGCGTTACTGACCGAAGCTGTTCAAGGACTTGACTCGGAAGTTCTTGTCAATCACGTGCGCAATCGCCTCGGAAAGTGGTTTCCCGGTCGTCAGCGTTCAAGATTCGGCCTATTTCAACCACTGGCGGAGAAACCAGTTACAGACACAGGCAAGAGACTATTAGTCGCACTAATCAATGCCGACAGCGGGGGTGAAAAGAAGGAAATCGCGGAGGCAATTGCGATCGGAGCAAATGGCTTCTCTGAACTAGGTGATGAATTGGTTGCTATCCTTACTCAACCAGCAGATGATGATCTTCTGGCGGCTTCTTTGCATGCATTTGTTGCTGGCTGGCCACATCATTCAACGCTTCCCACTCTTTTGCTTGCAGCAAGCGAATCCTGTGCGGATTCGCTGTGTTGTGTCGCTCTTATTCATCGCGTTAAAAGAGGCGATACATCGTCGGAAGTAAAAAATGGCCTAATTCAATTCTGCCGCCGCAATAATCGCATGTATTGGTGGACAGGTGAAGTGATAGAGGCAATTATAGAAGGGTGGCCTGCAGACCAAGAATTACGCACAATTGCATTAGAATCAGCACAAACTCGCGGGATGCCACCCAAGTGGGATGACAGAATAGCATTAAGATATCTTATTAAAGCATTCCCTGGTGACAACGATGTGGCTGAGATTATCGCTAATATTCTGAGGAAGGAGGAGCATCTAAGTAGCGCCTTTGACGACATGCATAGAGGTTGGGAACCAGTTTTGGAAGGCTTCAAAACTCATTCTTCAATCGTCCCGGCTGCTGAGGCGTGGCTGCAAAAACATGGTATAAATGGCTATGATGTAGTCAGTATAGCACAGGTTGCTATGCTTGCGCGAACCCCAGTCTGCAAGCAGGTTTTAATTCAACGCCTGCAAAATGGTGAGCGTTCTCCACAATGGATTGTTCAAGCATTATATGACTTAGCAGGGCCTAATGATTCAGAAACGAAAAAGGCCATGCTTTCCTACATTTCCGAAGAGAAATATATAGGTTTCGCGGCGAATTTTCTACCACAGGTAATAAGTGATCGTGACCAATGTAGGAAGCGTCTTCTTCAATTACTTGATACAGCGAGCGGTTTCGATATATCACATATTCTTAAAGGCCTTGATGAACTCGGCTACCTCAATTCGTCGGAGGCAATAGTCATTGTGGAGAGGCGCATGCGGGAGGATGATCCAAGACGATTCTGGCACCATGCAAAATGTCTCCTTTGGGAAAGGCTTTCACAGCATCCGTTGGTAAGGCAAGGGGCTTTAAAGGAACTGGAGGAGGAATTCTCTTTATTGTCTGTGGTAGCCATAGCATATGCAGCGGACAGTGACATTCGGCAACAGCTTGAGAACCTCATGGAACCATTGCATAAAGATTTAAGATTGGTACTGGCCCAGTCACTTCGAAGTTTCGCATTACGTGAAGACTCCTTTGCCCGTGATTTGCTGGCCCTATACACACAAGAGTGGGATGGTGAGATTCGAACAGCAGCTGCTTATGCTTATTACAGAGCAATTGAAAAACGTGGTCTCGAAAGCGAAAGCTATATTGCTCAATTGCGTGAAGAAATCGCTGCCGTAGGTCTGGGAGATGGGATACAGCAGGCATCTGTAGCAGGATTGCTTGCACTTAAGAAACCAGATGTGCTCATGGACTTGATTCTAAAACCAGATGGCCCCAGTATTCGCAGGCTAACGACTTATGGTGGATCGAGAGTGAACGTTCGTTAATCCCGTTTCGATAGCCTCTTTTCGTCAATCTGACATTATGATTTCAATGGCAATAGGGATGTAGGATTCCCAACGGATGTAGGGATCACGGTGTAGATGGGCCATCCCAGAGGAATGTATGCCAGAGACGCAAATAGATTAGTGACAGAGTTGCTCTTTGAAGTCTTTGACAAGGGGATAAAGAAGAACATATTTCTTGGGTAATTTGCCCTGCATGGATTTTTCTAGCTTGCCACGGCCTTGAGTTATACCGACCTGCTGCCAGTTGGCGGCCCTGTAACAGGTTCCTGTGAATCGATCCATCTCAACAAAGGTCTCCAGTAACACTGGGCGATAGTGGTATCGGG
>CAZBTJ010000014.1:0-57349 GCA_964494325.1 uncultured Pirellulales bacterium | reverse complement strand
CGGGCGGGAGCCATAAAAAACAGAAACTTCCAACCGAACAACTCTTGCACAGGCATAAGGCTCAAAAGCAAATGCAATCCAACAAATCCAAAAGGTTGTCACAACATCGCGAACGCCTTCCCACCTTCCTGTTCATATCCCCCCATTCGCGGACAGTGTAATCTCAGTAAACACAGCCAAGACCACTCGGATTCCGCGGCAGCCAATTAGTGGAAATTAGTGAAAATTCGCGGTTAAAAGCAGTTGTTGGTTGTTAGTTATTGGTTGTTGGTTTGTGGAATCCACTGCGTGGGTTAAAAGCAGTCGTTGGTTGTTGGTTTAAAAATCCTACATGTTTTCCCACTTGGGAATCTCCGACAGGCTCCTGGAGACCTGGCAAAAACTTGGTGATATGTCTATCGCCTAGTTGACCCGAGCACAACCGGGGCCACTGATCACACTTCTGCCGCCGGCTTGAGGGGTGACCTGGATCTGGGTACTGACACGTTCCTTGAGGGCCTCCACATGCGAAATCACACCGATCAGTTTCCCGCCCTGATGCAAGCTGGCCAGGGTTTCCAAAGCCGTATCCAGAGATTCCTCGTCCAACGTGCCAAATCCTTCGTCCAAGAACAGGGAATCCACACGCACCTTGCCGCAGGTCATGTTTGAAAGGCCCAGGGCCAGAGACAGACTCACGATAAAGCTCTCGCCGCCAGACAGATTCTTGGTGGATCGGATCTCCCCGGCCTGATAATTATCCACCACATTCAGTTCCAACGGTTGGGCCTCGTCTCGGACGAGCAAATATCGATCTGTCATTTTTCCAAGCTGCCTATTGGCGTGGGACACCATTAATTCAAAGGTCAGACCCTGAGCAAAATTGCGGTATTTCTTCCCATCGGCAGAGCCAATCAAGGCATGTAGATTATCCCATCGGAGACACTCTTTCTTTTGGGCTTCGATCAGAGTCTCTTTCGTTCTAATCTTGGCTTTGGCACTCTGATGATCAAGCAGTTTTTGCTTGATGGCACCCATCTCTTGTCCGAGAGTCTTCAACGCATCATTCAGTTTTTTGCTGGCCTGCTCAAGATCCTCCAGAGAATCAGTGGCCCCCTTCGATTTCAACATCCCAGCCAATTTGTCTTTCCGATCCTTTTTCCGAGTGGCCATATCGGCCTGTTGTTCATCCAGGTCTTTGGTCTTTTGGCCCAATTGATTCCTGGCCTCGGAAGAAAGACAGTTGGCAAGAAACTGGGCCTCGTCCGCAAAACCCAATTGAACACAACTCGCAATAAATGTCGATTCAAGGGCTTCCAATTCTGGCTTTCTCTTTGTGATGTTATCGTTCAATGTGGCCATACGTATTTTTGCTTCGGCCATCAAGTGCCTGGCCTTGTCACGATCATTCCTGGCAGCCTCCTCCAAGGTCTGAGCCTCTATGACTTGCTGTTCCGAGCGGGCTTCTTCGGCGTCAGGATCTTTTGTGCCATACAAGGTCTCGCGATTCTGGGCCAGTTGCGTCCACTCAGTTTCAAGATTTTGTAAGGCCAGTTGTTTTCCCTTCAGCGACTGCTCAAGGGTTGCAATAATGCCATCAAATTGTTTTAGGTCTGGGGCTATGTCATTGATTCTTTTCTCAAGCTCAACCTGTTTCTTTTGGTGCGTCTGCCATTGTTTAAAGCGTCCCTCTAAATCTGAGATTACGTCATCCCCATTGTGTTCGGATAATTCACCGATGCCAAGAGGCTGCAGTTTGACCAGAGCCAATGCCTGTAGCTTTGAGAACAACTCTGCGGCGTCACTGAGTTCGCCTTGCAAACGCTTGAGAGTCTCTTCGGACATATCCCTTTTGTGCCCAGCCAAATCGCGTATAGTCCGAACCTCCGTTAGATTTTGTTTTGCCCGTACCTCAGTGTCTTCTCGCGACTTGATGTCTTTTTCTAACGCTTCAGCCTTATCGATCAGGGTGGTAAGATCCTTGAGTTTCTTGTCTGTCTCATCCATCTCAGGCACATTACCTTCGGCAAAGGGGTGCTCTTCTGATCCGCACAAGGGGCACGCTTTGCCGTCCTCCAATCGGGCTCGCTCCTCCTTAAAACTGGAGATTATTCTCAGAGAAACCATCTCCCTCATCAAACCGTCACGTTGTGAACGATACTCACGCAACAAATAACCACCCAGGTGTTTTTTCAAGTCATTTCTGGCGTCAGCCACTTTGCCCTGGGCAACCTCATACTCTTTTTGCCGGGCCACAAAAGTACTCTGGTGTGTTTCGAGCATCTCCTTGGTTGAGGCCAGCCCTCTTTGCTGCTTTTCTACCTGCCGCTGTCTCAATGTCAACGCCTCAACGGCCGTTTTCACATTGCCAATCTGCTCGGTGATGCCTGCCAGCTGCGACACGAGAATCTCATCACGGGCATGGGCAGTGAGATATTCCTGGATCAAGGACATGTCCTTGATCGCAGCCTTCTGGGTATCCAAGGCTTTGGCTTTATCGCTATGGTTTTGGGCAAGTTGTTCTTCCAGACCCTGGCTCTCAGATTTGGCGATCTTGAGAGCATTTGTTTTTTCTGAGATCTTTGTATCCAAGGCCCGTACAGCCTTGATTATCTTGAGTTCTGATTTCTGAACATCTTTGGCCTTGACTGACCCTAACTCAGCCATGGTTAATTTGCCATCCTGTTGTGTCAGCGATTGCCCCAGTTTTGGCAACTGATCTCCCGCTAGTTTTAAGGCATTCAGATCTTCCTTGTGTTGCTTTCTCAGAGAAAACAGCGTGGCATACTTCCCATCAAGTTCTGCGGCTTTTTGGGCACGAACTAATCTTTCTCGTTCGGGCTTGAACGCCTCAAGTGTCACCGACATGACACTGGCTTCTTTGTCTATTTCAAGCAGCTCGTTTTCTAAGGTATTAATAGCAATCAGCCACTGAATGGCCTTGTTCGTAGCCTGGTGCTTTTCAGAGAATGCCGTTTCTTTCGTTTGCTTTGTGGCTAAATCGCCAGACAAGGTCGCTTCCTGTTCATCGCTCAGAAGGACAACCCCTGAAGTCTCAGCCTCAAGCAAATCCAGTGCCTTGTGTTCATTCCGTTGGCGCTCATGGACACACATGGAAATCTGACTGTAGATCTCTGTGCCTGTGATCTGCTCCAGGATTGGAGCCCGTTCATCTGGGGCTGCCTCAAGAAATGCGGCAAATCCCCCTTGGGCCAGGAGCATGGACCGGGTGAAACGGTCAAAGTCCATGCCCGTGGTCAATTCAATCTGTTTGGCCACTTCGGTGATTTTGGTCTCTAAAATCTGCCCTGAATCGGCCTCTGCCATCTCATGCCTGGGCGGCTGCAGGTCACCCTCTGATTTCTTACGAGCCCGGTGCTGGCTCCAGTGGCAACGAAATCGTCCGGCCTGCGTTTCAAAGGTCACCTCTGCGAAACAGTCACCGGTCTGCCTGGACATGATCTCGTTGGTGCTCTTGGTCACTTTATTGAGGCGCGGCGTACGACCATAGAGCGCCAAGCAAATGGCATCGAGAAGTGTGGTCTTGCCTGCACCCGTCGGGCCAGTAATGGCAAAAAGACCGTCACTGGTAAAGGCAGGAAGCGTCAGATCGATGCGCCATTCGCCCATGAGTGAATTCAAGTTTTTGAACCGTACTTTCAGAATTCGCATCCGTCACCTCTCTATTGAGCCCTGGGATCTTGATCATGAAGAAACGTCATAATCTCCTGGTAGGCACGTAACAACTCGGGCCGCTGCGATTCAGGCACGTCATGCGCAGACAAGCAGCGTTTGAACACATCATCAGCATCCAGATCGTCCAGTGTTTCATTGTCGTGAATTTGCGCCAGAACACGGTCAATAATCCGGTTGTTCTTCACACGCAGAATCTCCAGCTCTGTCCGGGCCACAGCCGCATCCAAACGGTTGCGCAGATCGCCGATCACCTCATCACCGTCATACACAACTTCCAGCCAAGCCCTGACATGAGTCGCTGAGAGATCCTGAATTCTGTCCGCTATCTTTTCCCATGTGCCACAGATCCGTTCAAGCCTCTGAAAAACGGGCACGTCCAAAAGCCTCACCGAGGTCTTATCATCAACAAACTCAACCAGGCAAACAGTCTTTGCCTGACCCGCCTCACCAAAACCCAGGGGCACAGGAGAGCCACTATACCGCATCACCTCCGAGGTGCTCACCTTCTGAGGCACATGCAGGTGGCCCAGGGCCAGATAATCAATGCCCTCTGGAAAACTGGCTGCCGACACATGGGCCAAAGATCCCACGTACAGCTCTCGCACACCATCACCGTCCACGGTCTGCCCGCCTGCTGTAAACAGGTGGCCCATCGCCACAATGGGAATGTGGACACCCAGGGCCTGACGTTTGGCCTTGGCCAGTTCAGCCACCTCAGCATAATGGCGTTGAATGCCTTCAATGAGTTTGCGCTGCTTGTCGTCACTACTTTCACCGGCCTCCGCCGTTCGAATGTCACGATCCCGCAGATAAGGCACCGCACACACAATCAGCTCCGGCGTACCATCGGCATGACACAGCAATATCACCTCATCTTCGAGGCGCGGAGTGACTGCCCCCACCACATGGACATTCAGGACTCGAAGCAACGCCTGAGGGGCATTCAGGAATGACGGCGAATCATGATTACCTGCAATCACCACCACATGACGACAGGAAGAGCCGGCAACGCGACACAGAAAGCGGTAATAAAGCGATTGCGAACGGTTACTCGGTGTACTCGTATCAAACACATCGCCGGCCACCAACAGAACATCGACCTGTGCCTGCTCAATAGTCTCGGTCAGCCAGACGAGAAAGGCCTCAAACTCCTCGTAGCGCTTTCGCCCATACAAGCTCCGACCAATATGCCAATCTGAGGTATGTAGAATTTTCATGGTGAATCCTTTTTTTTTCATATACCTCGCGTCAGACAGTGCAAATAGTCGCAAGTTGTGACGTGGGTAGTGCCTGCACATGGTCTACCATGGGATAGGCTTCGTGTCCGGGATACACAACATAGGTCTGTCTGGGCTGCACGTCTTCAAGGGCTGACCAAAATCCTCGAGTGAGCCTTGGCGCCAAAGCGTGCTTGATTTCCACGGCAATGGGTGGCGTCTTCTGCGTAGGTTGGATAATGAGGTCAATTTCAGCACCACCACTGGTTCTATAAAAACGAACAGACCAATGACTGGGAATCTGGGAGACAATCTGCTCAATAACCCAGATACGCAACCTTGGTTCTTGAGTTGCCTGCAATCATCTTGGCCAGAGTGGTCTTTCCGACCTGTCTTGGCCCGAGAATGCCAACGACAGGGAAATCGCGTAGGGAAACCTTAATATCTTCTAAAATAATTCGATTCAGCATCCTAGTAATTTTAATCTTTGAGTTTATATTTGCAAGGTTAATTTAAGGCCAAAATTCAGTGTAATTAGTACTTGATAGTCGCTCCATAATCAGCGAACATAGGTCTCCCTTTTTACTGGGAAACACAAATATACATAATAACAGCGCGAAGCGTGATGAAAATACTGTTTGGACTGGAGACATGGCATGGCAAAAACAAAGAAAACGACAAAAAAAACAAAAGCAAAGATTGAGGCACTCAATGGTAATGGTAAGACACCCGCTGTAAATTCTGCCCTGGAGCGAACCATTGCACAGATTGAGAAGCAATATGGCTCCGGTGCGATCATGAAGATGGATGACTCTGTAAGAACCCAGATTGACGGGATCCAAACCGGGGCACTGTCTCTGGACCTGGCTCTTGGCGGCTTTGGCATCCCCAGAGGACGCGTGGTTGAGTTTTACGGACCGGAATCGTCGGGAAAAACCACCCTGGCACTTCATGCGGTGGCCAATGCCCAGAAAGTGGGCGGTATAGCCGCTTTTATTGATGCAGAGCACGCGCTGGACACCACTTGGGCCAAGAAAATCGGCGTGGATGTGAACAGCCTGCTGGTCAGCCAACCAGATACAGGAGAACAGGCCCTGGACATTGCGGAGATGCTAATCAAGTCCAATGCGGTGGATGTGATTGTGATTGACTCGGTCGCCGCCCTGGTCCCTGCGGCAGAATTGCAGGGAGAGATGGGACAGAGCCATGTGGGCTTGCAGGCCCGTTTGATGAGTCAGGCCCTGCGTAAACTCACAGGTGTGATCAGCAAGAGCAGGACCTGTCTGATCTTTATTAATCAGATCCGAATGAAAATCGGTGTGATGTTCGGCAATCCCGAGACAACCTCCGGTGGTAATGCCTTGAAGTTTTACTGCTCAGTGCGTGTGGATGTACGCCGAGTCTCGACCATCAAAGATAGCACAGGCGAAGCCACAGGTAATCACGTGCGAGCTCGCGTGGTTAAAAACAAAATGGCAGCGCCATTCAAGACCGCAGAATTTGACATCATGTTTGATTCCGGTATCAGCAAGGAAGGTGACTTAATTGATCTGGCTGTGGAAAACGATATCGTGTCCAAGAGCGGTGCGTGGCTAAACTACGGCAAGATGCGATTGGGCCAAGGCCGTGAGAATGCCAAGCAACTCCTCAAAGAGACCCCTGAACTGGCGGAAGAAATCAAGACCAAAGTCCTGATCGCCAAGGGCCTGGTACCAGACGAAGTAGAAAAACAAGACGAAAAACAAGACGAAAAACAAGACGAAAAACAAGACGAGAAACAAGACGAAGCCAGCGACGCATAATTCATCCCACAAAGAGAACGCAACCATGTTAACGTCAAAACAGATTCGCAGCGGTTTTATTGACTTCTTCAAAGAGGTTGATCACACATTTGTTCCCAGTGCCCCAATCGTGCCTGTGGGTGACGACACCCTGATGTTCACCAATGCAGGCATGAACCAGTTTAAAGACATCTTCCTGGGCTTCAAGACGCCAGACACCAAACGAGCCGTCAATAGCCAAAAGTGTATTCGCGTCAGCGGCAAGCACAATGACTTGGAAGAGGTCGGCATAGACACCTATCATCACACCTTCTTTGAAATGCTGGGCAACTGGTCCTTTGGCGACTACTTTAAAGCCGAGGCCATTGAATGGGGCTGGAAACTGTTGACCGAAGTCTATGGTATGGACCCAAATCTCCTGTGGGCCACCGTATTTTCCGGTGATAACCAGGATGGCTCTGCACCCGATGAAGAGGCTGAAACGTTATGGACCAAGGTAACCAACATTTCACCGGACCACGTCATCCGTTGCGGCAAAAAAGACAACTTCTGGGAAATGGGCGGTTCCGGCCCGTGCGGGCCATGCAGCGAAATTCATATTGACCTGGGACCAGCACGTTGTGACATGCAGCATGTGCCCGGTCATCAGTGTGCCGTCAATGCAGGCTGTGCCCGATTCATTGAACTGTGGAACCTGGTGTTTATCCAGTTCAATCGACAGGAAGATGGGACCCTCCTGCCCTTGGGCGCCAGGCACGTAGATACCGGCGCCGGCCTGGAACGTATTACCTCGGTCCTGCAGAATAAAACAAGCAACTACGATACAGACCTGTTTATGCCAATCATCGTGGCCCTCCAGGATCTCACGGGCCACAAATACACGTCTGAGCTTGGCAACAAAACAGACAATGCATTCCGTGTCATTGCAGACCATTTACGGTCACTCACCTTCTCGATCACAGACGGTGTCACACCCTCCAATGACGGACGCGGCTATGTGATGCGACGCATCCTCAGGCGTGCGGCCCGTTTTGGTCGTGTACTCGGTGCCAATGAACCCTTCATGCACAAACTTGTACCTGTCCTGGCAGACACCATGGGCGACGCCTTCCCTGAGGTTCGCGAACGGGCAGACTTTGTATCCACAGTCATTGAAGCGGAAGAATCCAGTTTCGGTCGCACCTTGGACCGTGGTCTTGAAATCTTTGCTCACGCGGCCGCCAAAGCCGAACAGTCTCAAGACAAGGTCATTCGCGGCGAGGATGCCTTTCAGTTGTATGACACGTTTGGTTTTCCCCTGGATCTCACGCAACTGCTTGCACGAGAGCGTGACCTCAAGATTGATCAGCCGGGCTTTGAAACCCTGATGACGCAACAACGTGAACGAGCCCGTGCCGGCGCCAAGGCAACCACTGATCTGGCCAATCTCACGGGCGTGGCCTTGCCAGTGACAGACGACGATCAAAAGTTCAACACAGACATCTGCGCCGCCAAGATCGTGGGATGGATCGACAAGCAGGGCTTGACCCAGGAAGGAAGCCTGTCGGACAAAGAGACGGCACTGGGGTTGATTCTGGATAGCACCTGTTTTTATGCTGAATCAGGTGGCCAGACCGGAGACACAGGATCGATCCAAGGCGACAATTTCGAATTTGCCGTGGAAACCACCGACAGAATGGCTGACTGCGTGATTCATCGAGGCAAGCTTGGCAGCGGCACCCTCACCGTGGGTGACCCGGTCAAGGCCTGCGTGGATGCCTCGCGAAGAGCCAATCAAAAAAACCACACCGCCACGCACCTTTTGCAGTGGGCTTTGCAGGAAGTCTTGGGGGATACAGTACAGCAGCAAGGATCTCTGGTATGCCCGGATCACCTGCGATTTGACTTCACCTGTCGCAAGGCTCTAACCCCGGATGAAATCGAAGAGGTCGAAGGTCTGGTACGTGACAAGATTACCAATGCCCTGCCTGTGACCTGTGCTGTCATGCCCATTGATCAAGCCAAGGAATTGGGTGCCATGGCCCTGTTCGGCGAGAAATATGGCAACGAAGTCCGCGTTGTGGCCATCGGTGCCAACGACGCGACTGAACTTGCCAGTGCGGTGAGCCGCGAATTTTGCGGCGGTACGCATGTGAGCAATACCAGCCTGATTGGCGGATTTGGCATTATCAAGGAAGAAAGCATTTCCGCAGGTGTGCGACGAATCACCGCCTATACCGGCGAGGGACTGAGCCACTACCTGCTTGAACGAAGTGAAGTTGTGGACAGCCTGTGCTCCATACTCAAAGTGCCGGCCGACCAGCTTGAAACACGTGTCACCAAGATGCTGGATGACACCAAGAAATTGACCAAGCAACTCAAGGCTGCAGCCAAACAAGGTGGCACAGACACCATGGCACAGGCCAGAGCATTGCTCGACAAAGCAGATAAAATTAACGACTCGAGTCTCATTGTAGGTCGTATCGATGCCTCGCCCATTGACCAGGTCAGGGCAGCCGTGGATATGCTTAAAAAGAAAGCAGCCAGCGCGGCCATCGTACTGGGCTTTTCCGAAGGCGATGACAAGGTCATGTTGATTGTGGCCGTGACAGACGATCTCATCAAGCAAGGCATCAAGGCGGGTGACATTGTCAAGAAGATCGCCCCACTGGTCGGCGGTGGCGGCGGTGGCCGTCCTCAAATGGCCCAGGCAGGCGGCAAGAATCCTTCTGGCCTGGACACCGCTTTGGCCGAAGCCATGACTCTCATCAAGGCGCAGCTTCAGTAGAGGGTGCGTGCCTGAATCGGAATTGGCAAATATCCAATGTCCAACAAGGAATATCCAATGATCAAGGAGAGGAAGTCGCTTCGCTCCACATTTTTCATTTATCCGATGCATATTCGTGGCAATCAGAACAAGGCTGCCATTGCAGATACACGTTAGTTTGTTTTGAACCACGCCAGAAAACTGGATGCCGTGGAACTTGCCTGAATCGGCCAATACCCCTCTTTACCATGACTCAAACAGAAGTGTCTTATTCATGACGCAAGGATTCGATGGGGTCCATGTTGGCTGCCCTGTAGGCCGGATAGAGACCAAAGGTAATGCCTACGGCCACACTGATGCCAAAGGCCAGGATCAAAGATTCCGGTGTGATGATCGTTCGTGTCTGACCAAAGCGTGTCACTGCAAAGGGAATCCCGACGCCCAGTACAATCCCCAGGAGGCCACCCGACAATGTCAGAAGGAGGGTCTCCGACAGGAACTGAATCACAATGTCACGCTTCTTGGCACCAAGGGCACGGCGTATACCGATCTCACGAGTACGTTCACTCACCGTGGCCATCATGATGTTCATAATGCCGATCCCGCCGACCAGCAAAGAGATGGCCGCAATAGAGCCCAACACAAT
Source organism: uncultured Pirellulales bacterium (assembly GCA_964494325.1). GTDB lineage: Bacteria > Planctomycetota > Phycisphaerae > Sedimentisphaerales > Anaerobacaceae > JAIPFM01. The sequence continues at coordinate 47,284 of CAZBTJ010000014.1, read as the reverse complement.
GGTAAAGATACGTTGAAAATCCTTGGCCTGACGCATGAGCTCGTAAGGCACAATAATTTCATAATCGGTCTTTTTATGGAACCGGGCCAGCAGGGTTTGAACACTTTGCCGAGTATCCAGGAGTTGTTCCAATTCATTCACCTGAACGATAATCTCCTGCAGCTCAACGCGTTCCATGGTCCGGCCTGATCCTGCAGAGATTTGCATAGTCATTTCGCCAAAGCGATTCTTCACCGTAGTTAAAGGAATATAAACCCCGCCTGCATTGGCCCCACCCTTTTTATTCTTGGCCTTGTCTTTTTGCATGGCAGCGGAATCCGGCGTCGCACTCTGCTCGGATGAAATGCCAACCACGCGATAGTAATCACCTTGAATCTTGACGTCCTGGCCCAGGGGGTCATCAAAGGCAAACAGATCTTTGACCACCTTCTCATCAATGACACACACACCCTGTTTGTAATGCATATCCGTGCCACTGAGAAAACGCCCATACTTGAGCTTGACTGGGGAAATCTCTGGGAACCAAGGTACCGTGCCTATCACTTCAATAGAGATACGACGCCGTCGATAGGCCGCCTGTTGTAACAGTCGACGGTTCGGTACAATAATCTGAACATCCGGAATCGCATTCCTGAACCGTTCTGCATCATCATAAGTCAAGCCGTATTCCTGCAACGTTTGCTGCTGACCCATGGAAGACTGATCTTCAGTCGGCTTGACTGTCTTGACGATAATATTGTTACTGCCCAACAGGGCAATCTTGTCCTGGGCATCCTGGCTGGCACCTTCACCAATGGCAAGCATGGCAATCACAGATGACACGCCAAAAATCATGCCCAGGGCCGTCAATATGGATCGGAGACGATGCATCCAAAGGCTCTTGACACCCAGTTTGATAGTACGTTTTAAACGAAATGCAAACATAGTCTAGTTACCGTTGTTTTATTTCTTCTTTGTCAATGTATCCATCAAACAGACGGATCACGCGTTGGGCCTTGGTGGCAATGTGCTCGTCGTGTGTCACGACAATCAGGGTTTTGCCTTCACTGTGTAAGCGATCCAAAATTTCCAGGATGTCTGATCCACTCGAAGAGTCGAGGTTGCCTGTGGGTTCATCAGCCAGAATAATCAAAGGGTCATTGGACAGAGCGCGGGCAATGGCCACGCGTTGCTGTTGTCCCCCGCTCAATTCAAAGGGACGATGGTCCAGGCGTTCATTCAAGCCCACCATGGTGGCCAACTCGATGGCACGCGACTTGCTTTCATGTTCAGCACGACCCTGGTAATACATGGGAATCTCTATATTTTCCACCACATTGAGCTGTTGAATGAGGTTAAAGGACTGGAACACAAAACCAATGCGTTCCCCTCGAATCCTGGACAAATCATCATCTTCCAGAGTCGCCACGTTCTGGTCGCCCAGAAAATAATCTCCCGTGCTAGGACGATCCAGGCACCCGATCATATTTAACAGCGTAGACTTACCAGAGCCGCTGGGCCCCATGATGGCCACATACTCACCCTCCAGGATTGTGAGATTGATGTTGCGTAGTACCTTGAGTTCGTGTGAACCAAGCTGATAGCTCTTGCCCAGATCCTTCATAACTAATATGGGATCGCCGGTTTTTGCGTTGAGATTTTCACGAAGCTGAGTCATTATGTCCTGCCTTAGTCAATTCGTATTAGTCTTTTTTGTCTTCCCATCAGCTTATTCGCTGGTAGGTGCACCAGCTTGTGAACTCTGAGGACCTCTACGGTTAGGACTCTTCTGCCCTGGCGTGCCGCTTGCACTCTCTGAACGTTTCATCATCTTGTCACGCATTGCCTTCAGCTCATTTGGATCCATGTTCTTCAGGCGTTCCTTCATCGCTGCGGACATCTGTCCGCCCGCACCTGGTGCCCCTGAACGATTTTGGGCCGCGGGGCCCTGCTGTCTGCTTGCCCTTTGCTTCACAGGCGCGGGCCCCGTAGGATCCTGATCCTTGAACGCCTCATTGGTGTCCATACCCTCTGCAAACAACGGAGGATTCAACAACACCTTTTCATCCGGTTTTAACCCACTCTTGATTTCAACAAACGTATCATTAAAGGCGCCGGTTTCAACCACGCGTTTTTCCGAGGCTGAGCCAGTCTTCACGTAGCAGACCTTCTGGTGCTGCCGATTCGCCACCACTTGAATGGGGACAATCACCGCATCTTTGATCTTTTGCGCGAGGATCGAAACCTTACAGGACATACGAGTACGCAGGAAATCATGGGTACCGTCAATACGGACCAACGTTTTATAGACCTTGAGATCAGGGCTCATCCAGCTCCTCGACTGGTCAGGCAGGGGCGCCACTTCAAGCACCTCGCCTTTGAGTATCTGGTCGGGAAAGGCATCCATCACAATGGTGGTGGCCTGACCGGCCCGAACCTTATCCACCTCTGTTTCATGCACACCGATCTCAGCAACCATGGCTGCGGTATCGGGCATGGAGATCAGTGTCTGCCCTTCATAGACAGCCTCACCCTCTGCAATGATACCGCTACCGCCGCCGCCGGATCGACCACGCATGGCCCTGAAGGCATCGCCGCTGTCACCACTGCCATAGATCACCAAACCAGGCGCCTTGGCTCGCATGGTGCAATACTCAATCTGCAGTTCCATCTCTTGCACACGCTCGTCCTGGTGTCCGTACTGTTGGTTTGCACTGCTGAGTCTGGCCTGCGCCTGAGCCAATCTGGACCGACATTCGGCATGGGTGCGTTCCAGGTCTCTGAGGGCCTCAATATAATCACTGAGATATTGCTCTGCAAATTTCGGGAAGTCAAACTGCTGGAACAACTCCAGTTGGACTTCTGCATCGCCTTCTGAAAATTTACTATTCTGCACCGAGAGTTTATCTCGCAGTAAATCCAGATCGGAGACATAGTTGGCATCGTGCAACTTTTCAGTCCCATCAAACTTGGCCTGGGCCGTGGTAAGATCCCCCGCGGCCTTTACAATGTCGTCACCAAACCGCTTAAAGTCCTGAGCCGCTCCAGATTTGCCCAGGACATTGGGATCTTTAACAACCTGCGCAATAACCGGCGCCACATGGGCCGTCAGATCGGTGACTGAGTTGACGTCTACAGTCAACTGACCGGCCAGCTCCACACCCAAGTATTTCTGTAGCTCGAGCAAAGCGAAACGAATTTCCAGCTTGCCCTGGGCAATGTCACTTTCGTTCTGAATGCTCTGGATTTTGTAGTCTTCATCGGCAGCGCTCGCATTTTCCCGATCCTCTGTCAATTCCATCTCTTCCTGGACAAGCTGATCTTCCAGTTGGGAAGAATCCAACTGCACGAGCACCATGCCATTGTCCACATCGTCTTGTGTGACATAGGTACCGCCAGGTACAATTGTGAGGATTGTCACTTCAGCACCGCGTCGCTCCACTTCACACTTATACTGGATGGAGCTGTGAGCACGAATACTGCCGCCTTCGTTGACCGTGACGACCAAATCATCCTGTCGCACCGTAAATATACCACCCACTGAGGGCCCTGCACCGGCAGTCTTCCTGGACTTGACAGCCGCGACGCCTGCTGCAACCACGGCAGCCAAAATCACCAGCACCACCCAGGCGCGTGCCTTGCCTTGTCGGCGGACCTTCACGTTTGTTCTATTTCGTCTACGCATCTTTTTATATCTCATTGTGCTACTTGCTCCCACATGCCATCAGGTTTGACCTGTAATACACCAATATCTCTGAAGAAATTCAGTTTAGTAATCGTGTGACTCACCAAGGCGCTCGTCACTTGGTTTCGAGCACTCACCAAGGCGTCCTCTGATAATAGCAGCGTACGTACTGTGCCGCGTCCCATCTTCAAAGAAAGCTTTTCAACTTCCACGCGGTATTGGGCCAAATCAAATCCTATCTTCTGGATACGATAACTCTCAGCCGTCTCCGACAGATCACGATAAGATTGACGAACACCAAGCTTCACGGTTTCGACCTCATTTTCCAGATCTCGTTTTTGTTTGTTGTAGGAAAGTAAGGCCTCCACGTATTTATTTCTTTCTGATTTTCTATCTAGTGGCAGATTGGCATTGAGTCCAAAGTTATAGGAGCCCTCGTGAAATTGAATGCGTGCGGCTTGCGTAGGGGCTTTGCTGCCTGCGTTAAGACCATCAATACGTGTCCTAAAATCAAGCTGCATACCCAATCCCTTGGCTTTTAACTCCAGCTCACGACTAGCATCATCCAGGGTGTCTACCGTATTGGCCAGATCCAAGCGTCTGTCCAGAGCCATTTCGATGGCATCTTCTTCTGTGTATGTGGGTAAACTCACGCCGATTTCTTCAAGCGCTGTTAATTCGCTCTGAGACAGAGTAACATCCACCTCAGTGGGCAAGGCCAGACGAATCTTGAAATTATCCAGCGTCTCTTCATAGCTCTGACGCGCGCTGACCAGCTTGTTTTCGGCCTCCAACAGGCTCTGCTCCGCCTCACCCAGTTCATAGGGTGCACGTTGACCGACCTCCACTTCCATTCGAAGCATCTTGGTGGAATCAATCCGGCTCTTGTAGCTTGCCTCTGCAATCGTCACAGAATCCCGCTGCTGTAGCACCCTGTAATAATCATTAATGATCGAGATGACAAAACTCTTGCGATCACGACTGAAGGTTCGAATGCGGTAAAGCACTGTTCGCTCGGCCTGGGTCAAGTCCTCTCTGGCTTGCAAACCGGCGCCTGCCCCCAAAATCGGTGCGGTTATGGTGGCAGTCAATAAAGAGGAGAGTGAGGTATCAGGTGCACCTGTAATAAACCTCGACCAGTCCAAGGCCAGCCCGGTGGCTAGCTGAATCCCATTGCCAATCAAGTGATCCTGATTTACGCCAGTTCTCGCACCAAGTGTCACATCCTCTTCAGGGCCATTGAGGGCATAGTCTGAATCAACCGTGCCGAACCATTGCCTGGCATAACCATGCCGTGTTAGGGTCAGTCTCAAGGCTGAACTGTACAACAATTCTTTCTGGGTCTGATACTCACGACTGTAGGACACGGCCATGGCCACGGCGTGTGCCAGTGCCAATTCTCCGTCCTCAGGCAGACCATCAGTAATACTCACATTCGGTTCTTCAATTTGATAGTTGCCTATCTCACCGAACTGATCCTGCCATTTGTTTTGAAGGATGTCGTACACTTCCTTATCTGCCTCGGCTTTGTACTGGTCGCGACTGCGGCACCCAACGAGCATACCCGCAGTCACAACAAAAACTAAAACACAAGGCAGAAATCCCACAGACAGATGCTTGCTTCTATGTTTTTCCGCTTGCACTACCGTTTTCACTAAACTTACTCCAGTTCCTTGTACCCATCATGATGGATAGACCCACAGTACGGCCAACGCCTGAAACAACATTGAAAACCGATACACGGGCCACTAAAAAGACGTACAACCCCTGTAAGAATGCCTACCCTATTAATTACTAAAAACCCTGCCCACCTTGGCATTTCAATATTCACCGACCCTGAAATGCCTCCTTTGGTATCAATTCCAACGCCAAATGGCTAGTTCCCTATTTTAACACCATGTACCCAAAGTTGTTCATAGGAAACCTATAAAAAACCCTCCAAATGCAAAAAAAGACGTATCACTCAGCTTCTTTATCCGGTACAGGAGCCAACACGGGCTCTGCTGCATTTGCATCTTGTCCCCTGTCACCCCGATGCCACCTGGATGGTCGGTTGGGATCTGGCTTTTTGTTGGGATCTCGCTCCCACGGTGGGAGTCCACCTCGATCACGCCGCCCACCTCGATCTCCTCGGCGATTAAATGGGCCCCTTCGGCTCCGTTTCTTTTCTTCTTCTTCCCGGTCCTTGAGCCATTTTTCATACTGCTCCGGGGTTAATATCTGTTTCATGCTGGCAAATAATACATCTCTTGCAGAAGACATGGTTTTTTGAGAATTCGTCCACATGTCTCTAAAAGAATCGTGAAACGCCTCAAGGATAGGCTTGACCTGCAACTTTTGTTCGGGCGTCAAGGAATATTCTTTGGCCACCCGCTCCAAATGATCCACGACAAAGGGTATGGGGCCCTTAGGCCTTACTCTATCTTTTAGGTGATTGACAGTAAGACTGACTCCCAGTCCAAAGCCCGAACACAAAATGACCAGGCCCAGCAGCACGAACGTAAACTTCTGCCGGGTAGGAATGGGTGTTCTTTTCACATCATCAATAATACTCGACATCAGTATCCTGTCCCTGGGGCCTCTATAAAATGATATCCAATACAGTCGGATCAAAATACTCTGCCAAAGACCACGTCATTGACATCCAGGTATTGACTGTATATACGAGGGCAATAACAGCGGCAGCAGCAGAAATACCTGCCATAATGGACCACGGCCTCAATTGGATGGACTGTCGAGCCGCAATTTCAGCAAGCACCTGATCACTCACATGAAAGACAGGCATACTGGCCTGGCCTGCCCTCTCAAATAATAGTTCCAGTTTATTTAGGTTATCCATTCCAGTTCATCCCAAATCTGCATTCTGTTAGCAATTCCGAGTAGTTTTCTGCGAGCCCGATAGGCTCTGGTCTTAACCAAGGCCTGATTCCAGCCCATATGCTCGGCAATCTCTTTAACGCTACATTTCTCGAAATACAACAGTGTCAAGACCATTCGATCTGCCGGAGCTAGCTTCTCAAGCAAGGTATTGACAATTCGATTCAAATCGTCGCTGTTATCCTTTTGCTCAGGCGCTTCAATATCAGCCACATAATCGATCTGTACGAATCGCCGTTCCTTGGCTTGCCGCTTCCACAACCGATACCCCACACGTGTGGCAATAGTCTTGAGCCAGAACACAAAAGGTGCTTTATGCTTATAGCTGCCCAGGCTGAAATAGGCCTCAACAAACGCCTCTTGAACCAGCTCTTCACAAACCTGTTCGCTCTGGGTGAAACGCCACATCAACCTTGAAATGTCGGCTTCGTAGCATTCCACGAGGCGTCGAAAGGCTTCATGGTCACCATTTTGAGCTTTATCAATATCTTGCCGGTCTTGCTGATTCACTGGTTATATCTGCGAAACTTTCCATCCTGAGCCAGAAAAAACAGGCTAATTCCAGGATAATGTCCTAAGTTTCCATCCTTTAGTGTGCCAATTAGGGCACTTGGTCACAATATTTAGTCATTCTAACCCGCTTTTTTTTGCACCAAGACGGTCTTTATGTTTCCAAATTTCATATGCCAGATAAAAAATGTAACTGTTTGTGACCAAAAGGTCAACCAAGACACTTTAATGAGTGGAGACAGGTGCCTCGGGCACCCACCGAAATATTGTAACCTGTAAGTTTAAAAAAAGGAGTGCGTAATGCGTAACAAACAACTGATTTGTGGATTGAGTGTGGTACTGATCATTCTAATGGCAGCGAGCATGGTTATTGCTCAGCAACCAGCGCGTGCCCAACGTGGCCAGCGGGACCAAGGTGCTCAGGCTGGCCAACGGGGCATGCGCGGTAACATGGACCCCGCACAAATGCAGCAAATGCAACAACGCATGCAGGAGAGAATGATGCAAGGCCTGCAGGAGCAAATGGGCATGTCAGATGCTGAAATGACGGCTATTAAGCCCCGTTTGACCAAGGTGATGGAATTACGCCAAGAACTGCGAGGCAGCCAGTTTCGAGGCATGATGGGTGCCCGTGGTGCCCGTGGTGGCGATCGTGGTGGCCAGCAAAATACACCAAACTTGAAAGGTCTGGCAAAAATTCAGAGTGAATTAAACGCACTTATCGCAAAAGATGGCGCTACAGCCGCTCAAATCAAGGCAAAATTAACTGAGTACCGCAAAGCCCGCGAGAAAATTCAACAGAATCTGGCGGCAGCTCAAGCCAATTTGCTCAAGGTATTGACGGTCAAACAAGAAGCTCTTATGGTGATGCGTGGTTACTGCGACTAAGATTCAGCATTAAATCTGGCGAATAGAAAAGCCCTTCAATTGCGTTTAACTCGTGGATTGAAGGGCTTTGTTATAAATGCGTCCGGTCATCTACGTTTTATTACGTCGATAGCGTCTGTAATCTATATCCAACTCGCTCACTTTATATGTGATAATCCTGGGCGTGGAGCCCAGGTCACGGGCAGCAGCCGTTAAATTTCCATTGGTACGTTTGAGCGCATCCACAATGATGTCCCGTTCGAAAAGCTGCACTCGTTCTTTAAAAGAGCCGGTACCAATCGTATCAGAGGCATCAGACGTCTGTAGTGTAGGCGGCAAGTGGTGACTGTGAATCACATTATCAGTGCTGAGTAGGACAGCCCTTTCAATACAGTTTTCCAACTCTCTCACGTTGCCTGGCCAATGATAGGCCACCATCATGTTAATGGCGGGCGTACTAATACGCCGAATGACTTTGCTCATCCTTTTGGCGTATTTCTCCACAAAGTGGTCTGCCAGTAGTAAGATATCATCTTTTCTGTCACGCAGGGGAGGTAGAAACACGGGAAACACGTTGATGCGATAATACAAATCCTGACGAAAGTCACCCTCTTCAACGGCTTTTTCCAGATCTCTATTGGTTGCGACAACGATACGGGCATTGGTCTCGAGCGTCTTGTTGCTGCCCACTCGCTCAAATTGCCGCTCCTGCATCACACGAAGCAACTTCACCTGAGTGATCGCTGAAAAATCCCCAATCTCATCTAAGAAGATCGTGCCGCCATTGGATTCTTCAAGACGCCCTGTACGAGTTTGAACGGCCCCTGTAAAAGCCCCTTTCTCATGTCCGAACAATTCGCTCTCAAGCAAGTTTTCATTTAAGGCCGCACAATTCACCTTGATAAAAGGCCCCGATGCTCTAGGGCTTGAATAATGAATGGCATGAGCCACCAATTCCTTGCCAGTCCCTGACTCACCCCGAATCAGAACTGTTGTGTCGCTCACTGCCACCTGATGAATTTCTGTGTAAACATTTCTCATAACATTGGAATTGCCGATTATGTTCTCAGGACGAAACTTGTCTTCCAATTCACTGCGGAGCCGAAGATTCTCATCCTCAAGAGCCTGCATGGCACGTGCCTCCTCCTGACGTGCCCTTACATCATGGGCAATCATGCTCGCCACAATACTGAGAAGCCGCATGTCGTCCTCAAGTGGGTGCCCGGCCTGATAGACCCGATCCACTGAAATGGTGCCAATCACATCCTTACCAATGGCAATTGGCACACAGATAAAACTCAGTTCCTCATCGGCACTAGATGATCGTTGGAACCGATTTAGAAACTGAGGCTCCTTGGAAATTTGGGGTACAATATAGGGCTTGCCGCTTTGAATCACCCTGCCAGTAACGCCCTCACCGACCTGATAACGAACGCCTCGGCTTTGTTGCTTTGCAAAACCATGGGCCACTTCAATCATCATTTCACACCGATCAGGTGACAATAGTGTAACTGTCCCTCGCTTCATCCCAAGCTCGCTGTCCAGAGTGTCCAACACCTCGGCAAGTATCTGTCGCTGGTTCATGCCGGCGACCAGAATGTGGCTAATCCGGTAAAGTGTATCTAGGGCATAAGTGTTTCCAGGCGAATCGGAAAATATTTGATTCATTTTTAATTTCTTCTCAATAACAGCCTATAATTACTTGATAAATTTGGCGCAATCGTTCGATAAGCAATAAAGTGGCTATTGTAACAACCAGATGTAAATGTCGCAATTGTGATTGATTTGACTTTTTTGGCCACGAAATCTTAAAAGCTACAACGTAGTGAGGCAGGCAAGTGTATCTGTCGTAAATATATATTTTTTTGGTTTTAGAAGGGGCACGCAAATGTTACGGAGTGTAAAATTGTTATGGGTAGTTCTGAGTCTCTTGGTCATTGCAACTGCAGCAAATGCCATGGAAGAGGTTTCGGTAGACGCGACTCTTGACTATGTGGGCAAGTTCATCTGGCGTGGTAAGGTCGTCACTGATGACCCAGCACTCCAGCCAGGAGTCACTGTCGGTATGGACAAATTGACCATGGGTGTCTGGGGCAGTGTTGATATGACCAGCGTCAACGAGGACCGTAATGAATTCCAAAGAGTACATTATAACCTGGATTATACGGATGCCCTGCCATGCGTCGAGGGTGTCTCCTACTCTGTCGGTGGCATGCTGTATCAACTCCCCACAACACATGGAACTGATAACGCCACGTCAGAAATCTATGCCGGCCTCGGGTTTGATACCATCTTGAATCCCACGGCCACTTTGTACTACGATTTTGATGATGTGCACGGCTACTATGCCTCTCTGGGAATATCCCATTCGCTTGATATCTCTGAACTGGGTCTGTTGGAAGATATGGCGAACTCCCTGGATCTGGCGGCCTCTGTTGGATATGGAGATAGAGACTACAACCAGAAATATTGGACCGACTCAGTTGATGCATTGAACGATCTGGTCATTTCTGCAACGCTCCCTATCAAGCTGTGCGAAGCTGCAACACTCAACGCTTCCTGCAACTACGTTTCGCTGCTTGACGGAAGTCTGGATGTAGACGGCATCGGAACAAAGAAAACACAGAAAGGTGACTATGTGTACGCCGGTATAGGACTGGCAGTGTCATTCTAGTCTTCCCCAGTACCACCACAGAACTCACAAGGGCTCCCAATAGGGGGCCCTTTTTTTATGCCCAACGAAACTGCACTAATCTTGTTGCCACTCGCCGCAATAATAACATTTTTATAATTCCGCAAACTTTCTGAACATCTTTGTCGCAAGCGACCCTCTTTCGTCCACCCCACTTTTACACAGCTAAACCATTACCCATAATACTCTTACAGTGGATTATGATTTTTGGCACAGGCATTGCTTTGGGGTAGAGCAAGCCTGGTGATTATCGTGTAAATTGAATAATAATAATGAAACAATTGGACTATGTAAGGAAGTCAACATGAACATGAAGGTAATACTGAGACTCAAGATTCATTGTACTCTGTTGTAGAAATGAACAAACAGCCATGACCTCCTTCTTTTTAGCAGCAGGCAAACGCCCAGTCACATGTTGACTGGGCGTTTGTCATTTGTGGCACCTCTGCCATTTTGACACGATCGCCGCCGCAACGCAAACAACATAACCCCTTTCATATAAAACACTTCCGAAACACAGCTCATTCAGGCACGTTTTTTGCGTTAACCTCTCAACTATGGCATTACACTTGACTGTTCCAAAAATGGGAGTGTCTCATGAAATTTGACAAATTTACACTTAAAGCGCAAGAAGCCCTGGCCACTGCTCAACAAACAGCCATGGCAAAGCAACATACCGTTTTAAGCCCTTTACATCTACTCAGTGCGTTATGCAGCGACCTGGAAGGCATGGTGCCCGAGATCTTCAAGAAGATTGGGGCCAATGCTGCACGTGTTCAAGAAATGGCTGATTCTGAAATGGAACGTTTGCCACAAGGACACAATTCAGGCCAGATGATCATGCCGGATCCTGCCCTGGGCCAGATTGTATTGGATGCTCAAAATCGGGCCAATGCCATGGGAGACGAGTATCTCAGTGTGGAACATTTGCTCATCTCATTGTCCGTGTACCAGAGCGATGCGCAAGAAATCCTCACACTCAACTCCATAAAAACCGAGTTGATTGAGGACGCTGTCAAACAAATACGAGGGGGCAACAAGGTCACTGATGAAACACCCGAGAGCAAACTCAAGTCTCTGGAACGTTTTGGCATTGACCTGTTAGCACTGGCTCGTCAAGGTAAGCTGGACCCTGTGATTGGCCGTGACGAAGAAATCCGCCGTTGTATGCAGGTATTGAATCGTCGTACCAAAAACAATCCCATGCTTATTGGCGAACCTGGCGTGGGAAAGACGGCGATCGCCGAAGGCTTGGCCCAGCGGATTGTCGCTGGCGATGTCCCAGTGAGCCTGCAAAACAAACGGATTATTGCCCTGGACATGGGCGCCCTCGTGGCTGGCACCAAATTTCGAGGGGAGTTTGAAGACCGGCTCAAAGCGGTGCTTAAAGAAGTGAACAAAGCTCAGGGCAAGATCATCCTGTTTATTGACGAACTTCACACCGTCGTGGGCGCAGGCAAGGCTGAAGGGTCTATGGATGCTGGCAATCTGCTCAAACCATCATTGGCTCGCGGCGAGTTGCGGTGTATTGGCGCCACCACAATCAATGAATACCGTAAGTACATAGAAAAGGATGCGGCTTTGGAGCGTCGCTTCCAACCCGTCATGGTTGAGCCGCCCAGTGTGGAAGAGACGATTGCGATTTTACGTGGCCTTAAAGATCGTTACGATACACACCACGGCGTTCGCATCGCAGATGCGGCCCTGGTGGAAGCAGCCACCTTGTCTAATCGATACATCGCTGATCGCTGGCTCCCGGACAAAGCCATTGACCTCGTCGATGAAGCCGCCTCCAAACTGCGCCTCGAAAATGATTCTCTGCCCGCAAAACTGGACAGCATACGAAGAAAAATCATGCAGCTGCAAATTGAACGAGAGGCCTTGAAAAAGGAATCCGACGATGCCAGCAAAGAGCAACTCCAACGCTGCGAACGTCAACTGGCCAAACTTCAAATGCAAGATAAGGAATTGGGAACTCAATGGGAATCGGAAAAAAGCGGCATTGATTTTATCAAGCAGCTGAAAAAGCAACTGGAAGAGGCCCAAACTCAGTTTGAAGAGGCCCAACGCAAAGGGGAGCTTGAGACGGCTGCACGTCTAAAATATGGCACCATGGCCAACCTCGAAAATGAGATCAAAGAAAAGGAATCGCAGTTGATCAATTCCGGCAAAGCCACCATGATCCGAAATGAAGTCACTGAAGAACACATTGCCTCTGTTGTAGCCAAGTGGACAGGCATTCCTCTTGTACGCCTTCTCAGTGGGGAACGTGATCGCCTGGTTAGCATGGAAGATTTTCTGACCCAACGTGTGGTAGGTCAGGAAGAGGCCGTACAAGCACTGTCCAATGCAGTCAGACGGAATCGCGCTGGCTTATCGGACCCTGATCGTCCGATTGGCTCCTTTCTTTTCCTTGGCCCTACAGGCGTAGGTAAGACCGAACTTTCTAAAGCCCTGGCCGACTTCTTATTCAATGATCCCCAGGCCATGACACGCATTGACATGAGCGAGTTCATGGAAAGCCATTCGGTCGCTCGTCTGATCGGGGCGCCTCCCGGATACGTAGGCTATGATGAAGGCGGACGCTTAACTGAGGCCATCCGGCGTAAACCTTATTCCGTTGTCCTGTTTGATGAAGTGGAAAAAGCACACCCCGATGTGTTTAATGTGCTGCTCCAGGTATTTGACGACGGGCGATTAACCGACGGCCAAGGGCGTACTGTAGACTTCAAAAACACGGTCATAATAATGACCAGCAACCTGGCAGGTCAACAGATTCAGGAACTCACGGAACAAGACAGTCCAGACTGGGAAATTGAAGCCCATGTCACAGACGTACTCAAACAATTCTTTAACCCGGAATTTCTGAACCGTATTGATGAAACCATTGTCTTCAATCTGCTCAACAAGGACCATCTAAGGCAAATCGTGGCCATTCAACTCCAGGATCTCAATGCTCGGTTGAAACCTCGCCAAATCACACTGGAATATACAGACGCCGCCATGGACCAGATCATGGAAGAGGGATTTGACCCGGCCTATGGTGCCAGACCCCTCAAACGGACCATCCAGCGTTGCCTTGAAAATCCTCTGGCCACGCAACTTCTAACAGGCCACTTTACTGAGGGTGACACCGTGCGAGTGGATGCCAATCACTACAAGTTCACATTCGAAAAGAAGCCCGCGTAGAACCATTGACTATTTGAGCATGGATGTCACACGATTGCAAAGCTGTACAGGGAGTCCCCAAGGATCTCGTACTGTAATCAGGACTGATCCATCATCGAGTACTTCGTCCTTAAGCTCGGTGGCCCCTACTGCCATCAAACGAGCCTTGTCCGCCACGGGATCGGCGGACACAAAGGCCAGGTGAAACACAAGAGGATCCTGATTCGCATAGTCTGGCACTGTGGCGGTTGTGTTGTGATAGATCTCCATCATGACTGTTCCACTGTCATCCGCCAGAAAGTGCGTATAGGGCGGTTCAGCCAAACCCAATACAACATGCATCCCCAGATTTTCTTTGTACCACTCGCCCATGGCCGTGGGGTCAGCCACATTTAATGCCAGATGTTCGATCTTCATGACGATCTCCAAGGTCCTATCAAGGTCAGTTTAGACTTTCTAATTGGTGCCAGCTCGGGTAAGCTATAGCATAATTTGACCCAAATAAAAAGAGTATATGTCCATGAAACAGGCACAAACAATAGCACATGATTTAGAACCGCTAATCCAGGGCGACGTGTTTGAAGATATCCTTCACAGGGTGGCATTCAGTACAGATGCCAGCATTTATCGTATTGTACCTGAGTGCGTTGTAGTCCCTCGCTCTGTGGAGGATATTGTGACTGTGGTCAAGTATGCATCAGCGGAGAACCTTCCGGTGGCCCCTCGAGGTGCCGGCAGTGGCGTCGCTGGGGAATCCCTGTGTGCGGGACTTGTTCTGGACATGACGCAGTACATGACCTCTATCGATGTTCACGAGCGTGGTGAGAAAGTGACCTGCGAACCCGGGGCTGTCCTGGACGATGTGAATGCTGCACTGACGCCCTTTGGCCGCAAAATCGGACCGGACCCTTCCAGTGGCAACTGGGCCACGATCGGAGGCAGTGTGGCCAACAATGCCACAGGCGCCCACTCTTTGATCTATGGGCATCTGGACCGATATGTCAAGCACATGGAGATTGTAACCTCTGACGGTCAGGTGATGATGGTCACAGACCAGACACCGCGAGAGTCATCAAGACTCTCGCGATTATGTCACGATCTGGTCTCTGCCAATACTAATATCATCCAGGAATCGCTGCCCCAAACGCCACGCACACGCAGCGGTTATTCCGTATCCAACGTGTGTCAAAAGGACTCAATCAACCTGGCTCGATTATTGACAGGCTCAGAAGGCACCCTGGCAATCTTCACAAAGATCACGTTGCAGACTGTACCGGTGCCCCAGTGCAAAGCGTTGGTCCAATTTGAATTCTCAGATCTGACTCACATGGCTCAAGCCGTACCCTTGATCGTTGAACAAAAACCTGCGGCCTGTGAACTCATGGACAAACGCTTGATGGACATGGCCCTGGAAACGCTACCTCACTACCAAGATGTCTTCCCCAAAAATGCCGCAGCACTTCTTCTTGTGGAGCACACGGGAGACACTCTGGAGTCCGTCAAGGCGAATATCAATAGTACCATCAAGGCCGTGGGAAGTTTGTCACAGCATGCCAAAAATGTTTTTGATCTGACGGATCAACAACGTCTCTGGAAATCTCGCAAAGACGCAGTCCCGCTGCTATACCGACAACGCGGTACTGAGCAGCCTATTGGTTTCATTGAAGATGTGTCCGTGGAACATACCAGACTGAAAGACTATGTAGCAGGCCTGGAGGCCATCTCCAAACGGCACGGCGTCAGCATGAGCTACTATGGCCACGCAGGCGATGGAGAATTGCATGTACGGCCCTTTTTGGACCTGCACAAACCTGATCATGTCACCACCATGCGATCCATCGCTGACGAGGCATTTGCCCTCGCCTGGTCTTTGGGGGGATCCATCAGTGGCGAACATGGTGAAGGCCTGCTCCGGGCGGCGTACGTGAAACGCCAGTTTGGCGAGGCCTACTACGCCTTACTCTGTCACATTAAGCAACTCTTCGATCCCAAGAATATTCTCAACCCCGGCAAGATTCTCAACGATGATCCGGACATCATGATCAAGAATCTGCGTCGAACCCCTGACTGGGTGCCCGACCGATTGACTTCAGACCTGCAGTTTGACCACGATGAACTGGCGCAGGAACTCTTACTGTGCAATGGGTGTGGCCTGTGCCGCACGCACAGCGAAACCTTACGACTTTGCCCCGTCTTTCGTGCCTTGGGTGACGAGTTGGCCACACCCCGAGCCAAGGTCACAATCCTGCAGTATTGGGCCACAGGCCAGCTGGACGACAAAGTCACTGAGTCTCCAGAATTTCGGCAATTCCTGGATTTGTGCATCAACTGCAAAGCCTGTCAGCAAGAATGCCCCTCAGGTGTAGATGTCTCTAAACTCATGACTGCGGCACGGGCCAGATATGTCCATCGGAAAGGACTCCGCAAAACGGAATGGGTACTGAGCAGGAACCGCCTCTTGAGCCTGACTGGCAACGCAGTGGCCCCACTGGCAAATTGGGTCACGTCATGGCCAGCCACGGGCTGGGGATTGGAAAAAAGCCTGGGCCTGGATCGATCACGCGGCCTGCCCAAATTCGAGCAAGGCTCATTCTTGGCCGTGGGCCAGACCTACCTTGACTCGTTGTCACCCATCAAAAACCCTGTCGATCGTGTGTGCTATTTTGTCGATACCTACGCCAATAGCAATGACCATGACCTCGGCTTGGCTGTGCTCAAGGTACTACGAGCCAATGACATTGAGGTGGTCTTACCCGAACAACGTCCAGCCCCCCTGCCCGCCATCTGCTATGGTGACATTCAACAGGCTCGTAAGGATCTTGAGTTTAATGTACGCCACTTGGCTCCCTGGGTTGAGCAAGGCTACAGCGTGGTCTGCTCTGAGCCCAGCGCAGCCCTTACCCTGAAGGAGGACATGCGCCACTTTATGACAGGCAAGAAAGCGCAAGCGATATCAGATGCCACAGTAGAACTAATGAACTATCTTTACGCACTCTACCTGCAGGGCAAGCTCAAACCATGCCAGACTACACCGGAATCGTTTTTGTACCACAGCCCCTGTCACCTGACCCGCCTGGGCGACAAAGCATCACTGCCTCTGCTGACAGCATTATGTCACTCGGATATCACAGATCTGAATGCAGGCTGTTGCGGACTGGCCGGCACCTTTGGCATGCAAAAGAAAAACAAGGACCTCAGTCAATCCATGTCAGGCAGACTCATGACGGCCTTGCACGCATCTCCCAGGCAAGTCGTGTTAACAGAATGTGCTGCCTGCAAAATGCAGATCGAACACCTTGATGATCAACGCACTGTGACACACCCTATCAAGGTTCTGGCAAGGGCGTATGCTGTGGAAAAACGGTAGTCGCTTTGCGAAGTATGACCTTCATAATGAACCATTCCGCTTCAGTGATGTCTGGAGGCTGTTGTACGGCCTGTCACGGTCACGTCCACGCCTTGCTCTACAAACACAACGGTCAAGCCCGTGTCCTGACACCACGGAATGTTTTGAGCCTGGCTCAGGTCAGCGTTCTCCAGAAGCATGGCCAGAATGTCTCTGGCCGTCCCGGACCGCTCGGTCTGCAGCGCCTTTTCCAAAGCCTCGCGTACATCCTTGGGCAAGACGTGACAGGCTTCCAAACATTGCTGTGTCACGGTATGAACCACGGTTTCAAAGGGGATAAATCTCATCATAATCACCTCACCGAACCGCAACCTCCACGTCGTAAGATTTGTAGGTCACATTATCCAGATCGTCCTTGACTCGCACCGTAATCACATGCTCTCCGGGGTCAAGATCATTCACAAGGAGATCGAACTGTTCTTGTGTGGTATCATAGACCCTGTCTGCGGGCACACCGGACAGCCACTTGTCATTGCCATCCACCGTGTAATCCAGTTTTTTCAACGCCGTGAATTCATCTTTGACTGTGACAGAGAGTGTGACCACCTTGCTTTGGGCATCCAGCGTGTGTTGGGTAATCTCTGGCCCTGTGTTGTCAATCACCACAGGATCACTCATTCGACTGCCAGTCAATGCAGCGGCTGGCGTATTGCTTCTGCAATCTGACGCCACCACGCGGATTTCATACCGTCCATCCTCAACCGTACGACTGTTCCAGCCGTAGGTATCTTCTTCATGATCTTCCACAAGTTCAATCCAGTTGGTGCGTCCCAACTTTCTGAAATAAACATTGTGCAACAGGGTATCCTCATTGTCATCTCTCGTTTTGTAGTTGATTTCGTACACGTCGGTCTTGCCAGTACGCGTGTGCTGCCTGACCACTGCCACGGCTTGAACAAGAGGGGCCAGGTTGGGAATCGTACTGGCCACTGACACTTCACGAATCACAGGTGTTTCATTGCCCAGTTCACTCTTGAGAATGAGTTTGTACTGGCAGAAACGCCCCAGAGGACAAGTCAACTGAACGGGTTCGGTGATAAGGACAGGTTCGGTCCATTCAGAATACGTCGGATCATTGACGTCCTGAACATTGCCGCTGCGTGATGACACCAACACCTCACACCCTGCAGGGACATCTGCAGCTATTTGGAGCTTGCCCCAATGGGCAGGCTGCTTGGCATCAATGAGACCGGATACATAAGTTCCCTTGGCCGCATATTCTGATCTTAGACGGATCAATTTGGCGGGGTTGGCTGTCCCAATAAAAACTTCCCCTCCTACCACGCCCAGGCCTGTGATTTGAGACGCCTGTTTATCTTCATAGAGCAACGTCTGCCGTTCGGAATCCGGATTGACCAGAATCAATTGGCCTTTGTTGCCTGTCCCAATGAGCACACCCTTTGGGTGTTGAGCCATACTCAGAAAGATCGCCATTTTTTCGGTCACTGTCGTCACATAGCCCTCAGGTGTAATGCGATATAAGGCGCTCGTGGTTTTGGGTTTTGTACCTCGACTGGCTATTCGTGGCGCCTTGGTGGTCTTACCAGCCGTCTTTTTTTCCCGATTGGCAATCTTGAGACTCAGGCCACCTCCCTGGGCTTCTGAATCACCCTTCTCCTTCTTCTGGTCTGATTCAGGACGTCCTGATAGAGGCAGGTTCGCTGCGAATTCACGCTGAACCTTTACAATCTCAGCCGATGTTGCAATGGCAAACAGATCGCTTTTCGACTGTTGAGGCGAATGATCAAATAACAGAGCCACAATTTCTGGCTTTTCGCTGTCATAAAGTACCTGGGCAGATTGACTGCGAGGATTGAGCCTGTAAACCAAACCTCGACCGTCACTGCCTGCATACACAAAACCATCCGGCCCTGCTGCAAGAGACAGGATGTTTTTATCGCGGCTGGTGTATACCAGTTGAGCGGTCTTGCCCAGCGGGTCCAAACAGTACACCTTGCCCTGTGGGCCAGTGGCCACATAGATATCTCCTGCCTTATCCAGGGCCACTGAAAAAATGTAATTGGCCTCTTTGGGTTTGAAGATCACGTCCATGCCACTGGTTGAAAATCGACAGAGTTGACATTCAGGCCCGCTGAAGCCAGCCAGCAAACGCCCGGCCATATCCACAGCCAAGGCAAATACGTGCTCATTCGTCAAGGCCTCGGCATCCTTTGCTTCATTGGGGTCGGTTGTTTTGCTGTCACTTTTCGCCTTTGTGGTGACATCTGGGTAAATCTGCGTCAAGGCCCCAAAACTATACCGGTAAATGCCACCATTGGGGCTGGTGCTAAAATAAATGGTGCTGCCACTGGCCAAAATGCTGTTAATGGACCACACCCGGTCAAGATCATCCACCAGAACCTCGGCCGAACGTCCCAACTGCAAAGTTCCACGAGAATCAAGTACCAGCTTTTCAACCTCTCCTCCGGCCAAATCAGATTCGCTGGAGTGACGATGCACCTGACTGGTGACGGCCAGCCCTGCCGTGCTCAAGGCAAACAGGCAAAGGATAAAACATCCGTATATACGTACTCTTATAGTCATAATCATTTCCTATGGCACTATTTAAAGAATGGTTTATTTGACGACCGTAATCTTTGCACTATATTGATTGAGAATAATCGTGTCTGTTTTGATCACGGTTTCCTGCCTCGGCACATACGGTACAATGTGAACCGTACGTTTGGAACTCTTAAGGACTACCGCCTTGGATGCGGGTAGACCCGGAAATTCAGTATTTTCTACAGCCAGTCCACTCGGTGGTAACTCCAGAATGCAGAACAGGCGGTCCCGCCGCACACTCAAAAGTAGATCCAGAGCCTCTACTAACGTCTCTGCATCCTTAGCCAGGAGCTTGTAAGGACTCACTCGTCTAAGATATTGCAGATACGAGTTGCCCCCACACACCACGAGATTGTAGATGCCAGGCTGTGCATTCTCTGGGATTTTTACCTGAAAGCTGTACCGGTTCTTCGGGCCCAGGTAGGTTTCCGAAACCACATCAATGTTGAACCGCTCACCCGCCTTGACCCGGTCATCCGAAAGTTCTGCATCGATGAGACGGGCTGTAATATTCTTGGGTTCAATGGCGATGCCAACATCGAGTGACGCCAACGGAATTTCTCTATACGGATTGGTCAGGAGCATCGAGGCGGAAGCAAGCACTTCAGACAACACCTCTTGAATCCCCAAACCAGAAGACACATTGGAAACTGCAATGTGCCTGCCACTTTCAAGGCCCAGATCCATGCTGTACCTAATTGTATGCTCGGCGGGAAGCACCCCCACGCTCTCCATACCACCGGCAATCACCCCTTGAATTAATTGTGATATTAAAAGCTTACTGTAGGCCAGACGGCAATTGAGTTGCACGGGTTCAAACCCATCAAAGTGTTTTATTTCAAGGGACATCGGAATGGTCGGCGCTTCTCGTCCCACATACCCCGCCACACCCACCGTCTGATCCGCTGTCAAGGCCCCGATGATGTCAAGTGGACTTCCGAGTTTAAAGGAACTTGTTAATACGTTGACCACCGTATGGACTTGCCCCGTGGCCAATGGAAAATTCACATCTCCAATGCCCAAAAAGCTGTGGCCAAAACCAAATATCTTGTCACCTCGAACCTCTGTGACCGTCCCACTAACAGCCATTCTAACATCCCCGGAAACCAAAGGCACCATCATGGTGCCACCACGCTCAAACTTGGTGGGACGCGATTCAATCATTTCGCCGCTTCCCCCCATAGACTTGACAGGCACCAAACCCAACGGCTTGAACGTACTCTGCAGGACCTCTATAGCACGATCAGAAAAACCCGAGACGATTAAGGGCATGGGCAATGCCATACCCTGCGATCTTCGCGACGGCCTTCTATCGACAGGCCGCAGCGCAGAGAAATCCAGTGGCCTGGAATAATCGCGGCCCGCATAGGCAGAAGCCACTGCGGAAGGTGATATATCAGAGGACACACGAGGTCTCTCGCCAATGCCAAGCATTTCGCGAATAGGGGTCACACCGTACAGGGGGTCTTTGCTCATGGACCAGCCAAAGGCCAAAGCCCCGGCCAAGCGTCCCTCAATAAATACAGGGGATCCGCTGCAACCCTGCACTGGCCCTGACTTTATAAACCGTTCATCCAAGCCTTTAACAAGAATCGCATCCTGTCCCGGAGACATATTATGAATCACACTAACCACATCCAGGGCAAAACGCTCAACAGTAGTGCCCGAGTAGCACGTAAGACAATAGGCGGACATGCCCGGTTTGACTTCATTCACATCAATATATTGCGTACTGTCCCATAATGTGCTCACAGGCTCAGTCTTGGCATAGGCCATGGGCCCAACACCGAAACCCACAATAAGAAAAAAACACCCAACCCTAGCCATCCAATTTGCTCTTTCCAGGCCCGAACGCCTGTGTTCGATTCGTGTTATAAGCATCTGCATCCTTTCAATCCTGGTGCGAAAGCGAGTTTAATCATCAGTTTGGGCCATTGCAAGACAAAAGAGATTTTGCTAGAATACTGGTTTCTGTCTACGTGGGCAGTTCATAAACAGTGTATCGACTAAGTATCAAAGCTATATTAGAATAATGGAGAGAAACATGAAAGCAGACCACCGGCACGAATTAAAAACCAATGCGTTAGCTGACTGGATGGCCCATTTCCCTGAATGGTCAAAAAAGAATGCGAAACCATTGATTGGTGGTGCAGCCCTTCTGGTACTCATTGTTGTCGTTTTCCTCTGGAGTCAGTACAATAATACAGTGCTTGCACAGACACATCGTTCTGAATTCACCAGTAATTTGGCCAATATAGAAGCGCTTATCATGCAAGTCGCTCAAACCAGCACTCAAGGTGAGGACACATCCCTAGATCTGGGAACATCCTCGGACGATCTCGGTGAATTGGCTCAAAACACCTCCACAAAAACCATGGCCGCATTGGCATACCTCAAACAGGCAGAGATGCTGCGAGAACAAATCCAATTCGAAGCGGGTCAGCCCACCGTTGACGCCATTACCGACCGCATTGAAACGGCCAAAGCAGCCTACGGCATGGCATTAGAAAAAGGAAAGGCCAGCAAGACGCTGATGTCTTTGGCGCACTATGGTCTGGGTTTGTGTGCCGAAGAGCTGGGACAGTTTGATGAAGCGGGCAATGTCTACCAAGCCCTCATTGCAGACGCCTCGTACAAGGGCACCATTGGCCAGGTTTCTGCGGCCAACCGCATAAAGGCGATGCCCAATTTCAACAGCATCATTACGTTCCCTGTTGTTGAGGAGTTGCCTGATCCAAACGCCCCTGCCATGACGGAAATCCTGGACAGCACTTTGGGCACGCCCAACATGCAACCCAGCATCGGACCCGCCCTGCCAGAAACAACCCCCTCTATTGCAACACCTAATGATGTCAATGCCGTCAAATAAGCCTTATGGATGCAATAGAACCAGAAGAGTCAATGTACGATCGGCCCCTATCGATTAAAGTGGGCAATTGTATCAAGGAACGCCGAATTGATAAATACTTGCATGGACGGTTTAGCAATTTTAGCCGTCGTTTCCTGCAAAATACAATCAAGGGGGGGCATGTCTGCGTCGGCGGTCAATCCGTTAAACCCAGCTATCAGCTGACTGCAGGGGAAACGATTGACCTGACCCTGCCATCGCCACAGAAGAAGGAAATCCTCCCTGAGGACATTCCACTTGATGTTGTGTACGAAGATGAAGATCTCATCCTTATTAACAAGCAGGCCAACATCATTGTACATCCAGCCAGAGGCAATAAGCACGGCACCCTGGTCAATGCGTTGGTTCACTATTCGGATGCGCTTTCAAGTGGTCTTGGCGAGTTCAGACCCGGAATTGTACACCGCCTGGACCGTAACACCACAGGTATCATGATAGTCGCAAAAAATGATGAGACCCAGTGGAAGATTGCAAAACAGTTCGAGAACCGTGAGATCACAAAGGAATATTTGGCCATCGTCCATGGCACCCCAGAACTCACAGCAGACTGTATTAACGCACCCTTGGGCGTACATCCTAGATTTCGTGAGAAATACGCTGTCCGGCCTGAAAAGGGCAAGAAGTCGCTCACTTTTTATGAGGTCCTCGAAGCTTTCACCGGCTACTCGCTCGTCAAGTGCGCCCCCAAAACAGGCCGTACTCATCAGATTCGAGTCCATCTTTCTCATATCAAACATCCCATCGTGGCAGATGACATGTATGGCGGAAAGCTGGTTTACCCATGGCAACTGGAAAATGGGGAAGCGCAAGTCCAGGATCCACTTCTGGCACGATGTGCGCTGCACGCCTGGAACATAACATTTCGTCACCCCAAATCAGAAGAAATGGTTAGATTTGAAGCCCCAATGCCTGAAGATATGGTGGGTCTATTAGACATGTTAAGATCACACAGATCAAAGCAGTAGAATTCAGCGGTGTGGTCTGTTGACATGTCCAACAGAAGAACTTAAGCCATGGTAAACTGTTACTTCACTGCTATTCTTGGCACATAGAAGAGCCCCGGCGTATCGCTGTTATCAATTCCAAAGGTTTTAAGGGTTTTCCTATTGCTGATGACGTCTAGGGCAACAACATCTTGCTCAGTATAGTTTTCAACATGCCCATCAGTAAAAACGGCCTTTAGACGCATTTTCGGCAAATGGACAGCGCTTGGATACGCGGCATCCAATGGTTTTTCTACGGCTTCGCTCACACCGGACCAATAGGGTGCCAATAGCTGTGTTGACCGCTCCTGCCCCTTGGCCATTCTTTCACAACTCGCATAGGTTCTCGGTGGTGAAGGGTCATAGCCGCCGCTATATCCAAAAAAGTCACAAGCCAAAAGTGTACTGTATTTGCGTCCCCCACTCGGCCGCTTCGCCCCTCGGAACCAACGTTTTCCCTGGTCAGTGACCGCCACCGCTTCATAATCCCAGAAAAAGCAATAACTCCCACTCATAGGATCCATTTCCTGCGGTGTCTCGGGATTGTCCCAGTCATCTCCTGCATCCCACATCTCACTGAGATACTTGTGTCGGTCGGGTGCGCCAGGACAATTCAAAGACTCAATGCTCAGATAGTCACGTAAATAAGCACTCATGGACCGATGATTACGCGGCGTTCTCTGTTTTGAACCCACAAGACGCCTTGGATCATACCACGTCCAATTGTCTCGATCACCTACTGTCGCAACAGAAGGCGGATAAAAGCCCTGGGAATCATTCGCGTAGACACCAAGATTGGTCCCAATAAGCTTGAGATTGTTCATACTTCGAACTTCAAGGGCCTTGCGGTGGACATTGCTCAGAGCGGGTACTAGGATACCAGACAGTAAAGCTATAATGGATATGCTTACCAGTAGCTCAACCAGCGTAAATCCTGCCCCCCGAACAGTATGTCTACTTACCGTTCGAATCTGTTCGTCCTCCGAACATTAGCCCATACTTACATGATTTCAAGAACCTCCCTGCCCAAAACCTCCTTATTATAGGTTTTTATCGGAAACAATTCAAGGAAATGAATGCTATTTAGTCGGATACGAGCGGGTTTTTAAGAAATCGAGGAATAAACTAAGCTGTAACGAGGGATATGCCACAAAAATGCTGCTATGGCAGCAACCAGGACTCCGCAAATTCAGCAAAATCAAGAAAATCAACCATACCATCTGCATTGATATCCGCAGGATTGTGAGGAGGGCTCATGCTAGCATATCCAGTGCCGGCATAAGCGCCTTGGTTCAAACGAGCCCCATTGTACATCGGCTCCTCAAATGGATGAACCCCCGGCGACCCACGATCCAGGCATGGACTTGTGACTTCATCCACGACCCAGACATCGTGTTCCGGCCAGTATCGACCAAACTTGGAACGAAGGTGATAATCATCCTTGACATAATCAGCAAACAAAGGATTTCCCTGAATATTGCCAATGCCCTCTGAACTAGACAGGAGACTATAATTGGCCATACAACCCAATACATCACCGCTCAGATTATTCCAGAATATACAATTATTAATTTGGGGATTGGCATTTTCTTCCGCATTGACACCCACCCGACTATTGACAATTGTCAGGTTTTGAATGCTGGGAGAAGACACTTCGCAGAAAACGGCCCCGGTTGAACAATCGAGCAGAATGAAATTTCGAAGCACACTAGAGGAACCCTCACCTTGGTTGAAGGAAAACGCATACCCCTGCGGCGCGGTCACGGTGGCAGCGTCTGCCGCACTTTGAATGGTGATTGCCTTACCAGCATAACTTATTTCTTCTCGGTATTGGCCGGGCCAAACCAAAATGTAATCGCCACTAGCGGCCAACTCAACGGCATGGTTAATAGACGCAACAGCATCATCGCGGCTCAACCCAAGATTCGAATCACTACCGCCATATAAGTCCACGTGAAAAATCATAGCCCCATTGCCACGACTCGCCTGCGAAGTACCACCGTACGCCCCCATATTAATGCGTCGCCCGTGCGGTGTTCTCTCGGAAGCAATGCTCTCTTGGGGATCTCCCGCATCAATACAAGGGCTTGACACGGTATCGTAAAGCCACTGATTTGCGCCGATGTATCGTCCCGTATACGATAGAAGATGATAGTCACCATGCTCTGAATCGGAAAACAAAGGGTTTACACTCAGATTGCCCAGACCGCTCCAGACTTCACCCAGATTTGAGTATTCGACGACCAAAGACGTATTGCCAACAGAAGAGCTCCGAAATAAATCAACCGGAGAATTGGACCACAGTATGCTGTTTCTGATGGCGCCACTCTGCCCCAAGACAGCGACATAATCAATATAGGCACCACCACCAGCAATCTGGGCAATGTTATTCGCCAGAGTACAATTCTCAATGACAAAGGAGGGTCTGGCCACAGAAAACGCCGCGCCTTTGCCCTGGGTAAGGTTCGAATAGAACAGACTCTCACGAAACTGTGCAGGTGGCAATGTATCAGATGTGGCAGATGCCAGATTTATGGCCCCACCGTCTGACTCACTTTGTCCCAATTGGCCCGCTTGATTTCGAGAAAAGGATGTACCAATCACGTTGATCGAGGCGCTGCCAGCGATGTAAATGGCACCACCGTGGCCTCCGGAAAATCCATCAGCTTTGTTATCTTCAAATATACAATTCTCTACCAGTGGCTGCCCACCCTCAACGAACAATCCACCTCCACGGCCCGGTTCACTGGTCCCCTTGGCCTGGCAAGCCTTGATAGTACAATTTGAGATCGTAGGGCTGGCGTTAACACAAAGAATGCCTCCACCTTGGATACTCCGGCAATTGGTGATTGTGAAACCATCAACCACCGATTCGCGGGACTCGCCGCTTTGAAATAAAATACCTTGATGCCTCGCGTTTCCATCAATGATACAGTTTTCAGGGCCTTTCTCACTCATTAATAGGATAGATTTACCCAAGAAATCCAAATTTGTGTTTCCCTCGCCAAGATAGCGGCCATCTGCCACGACAATCCGATCGCCATTCTTGGCCATATTAATGGCCTTTTGAATAGTAGGAACGTGGTCAGGTACTAGAATCGTGGCTTTGGGCTCATAAAGATTGATGTTTACCGACATGAGTGCCGCATTGCTTCCGAGAAAGACTAGATATCGAACCTGGCTAAACAATCCTAATGAAAGTTGGTTTTGACCATGCTTTAGAGCAAACGGATCAGACCAGACCAAACCATCCTGAGACACTTTGTAGACCAGATACCCCATCACAGGTCGCCCAGGATCAGGGCTCATGCTCAGCCGAACATCCAAATCCACCTCTAATATCCAGGAAACCTCCCGCACAGAAACTTCCTGATCGACGGGGAGATAATATCCCAAGGTCGCAGGATCGCCTTCGTAACTTACAAACGCCAGGCCAGAATCGCCCTCTGTTTCCTTGAGAATCAAGTGAGGTTTTTCAACCGGGAACGTTCTTTCTAGCCACACCAGAGAGTGGGCAAAGCTATCGTGCGAGACTTTGTCCGTGGAAAAATCGTCTCGGTAACTGTCAATCAGCCGAAGATTTTGCGCGCAAACAGGGGATAGGATCATCATGTGAAAGAGACTCACAATGATAACTGTTTGCATTCTTAGCATGTTAAAAGCTCTTTTTTTCATTCCACCTTGCTAGCTGCGCTGGAACCGTTGTGCGTACAGAATTAGTTCTATATCGACAGGTAGGGCACTCGCCTGAACATGAGATTACAGTGCCAGACTAAATGCTTCTGAAGGGATGAATACCACCATTATCGTCTATGCCTCAGACCAGCGGCTTTGGTGCTTAAATACCCAATATTCCCAGGAGATTCTACAGATTTTTCACCAGAGGAAATCCCTGTTGTAGCCGATACAAGTGGAAATTAGTCTTTAAGAAGCGTCTTTTGAGCAAGATGCGCCAACCAAGCTGGTCCAGAAATGTCCTTTCGAAATTCCCCGCTCTTGCTCACCGACGGTACACCCACGACTCCACTAGTACCCACGTCCTGCAGATATGAAAACTCAAGTGTCCCAATAATCTCACCATCCTGGCTCATATCAATACGAGTCAACAAGTCGTTTTTCAAATCAACCGTATAAATCAATGTTAAATCTTGTATGCTCAATATGACTTGCGAGGTCTTTCGATTTTCAGTAATCACCGTTTCAAATGGCATACGGGCGTTGGCAGCATCTCGCCGTACGCAATCTAGTGTATGCATCCCCATCCACGGCCTACCAAGACCTTGGAAGAACGTCCCCGACGGAAAACGCTGTGCTTGACGGGTCTTTTTATTAAAAACGCTTGCACCCGAGGTGGAATCAGCCACAATCAAGCTACCAACCCGCAAGATCAAATGAGGTGTATTCTTTCTTGACGCAGCATATATAAAGGGAATTCGACCTTGCCCCACTACTGCTTGCCCCTGAATCTGACCCTCTATCTGAAAATAGGTCCATCCCCTCTTGTGCATGATATCTCTTAGGTCCCGGATTTTCGCGGAATCGGGCCAGTCAGCCAGGAAAAAGGGTTCGTCCAACACACTGCCTCTGTGCTCTACACTTGGACGGCTCACCTCATCACCTTCTTGTTCAACAACAGACACCAGCAAATCACGTCCAGAAGCCGACACCAATTCAAAGTCGCTTTCAAAGGAATCGACCTGTGCCAAAAACTGCGATAACCTGGGACTATCTGTTGCCAAACGAAGCGTTTTCTCACTCCAGGCCCTATGATTTGTGATATACACATTCGACCCGTCGTAATGATAGTTACGTTCATCATCCTGAACCACAATCCATTTGTACGTATTGTGCTTCGTATTCGATTCTGATCGCAACATCATGGGGCCATTGACACCCTGAGGGTAATAAAACCAACTCTTCTCCACGGTGTCTTCAGGACCAGAGCTTTCTCGGAAAGAACTCGCCACAGATTCCTGCCCAATATCCTGAGACCCCGGAAGCACCCCTAAGGGATCCAAAACCACAGTACCCACACTCAAAGCACCTGCAGTCACCGCCACAATTGCCGCTTTGCTGGTGGCCAAAGTGACCGCGCCAGCCAAAACTCCCGCATTGGTGGTGGCCGCAGTAACCAAAATCTGGCTGGCCGCCGCTTCCGAGGGTGCAGTCATCTTGCCAAAAAAGGCCAACACCGCCAAAAGCGTGCCCTTGCCCAATCCATCTCGAGCCAATTGCTTCTGCAGCGCCTTTTTCGCTCTGATAAACAACATTCGCGTGCCAAATTCAGTAGTCCCCATGGAGTCTGCAATCTCTGAATAGGTCATGCCATCGTAACACCTCATAACCAACACAGCTCTGTATCGTGTCTTTAAACCAGAAATAGCCCGTGTGATAATCTCTTTAAGCTCTTGGCTCAAAAGGTTTTCCAACCCACCTTCTCGGTGGTAATCTGATGCCGGTTCTTTTTCCGCACGATTAGCACTGGCTCGCCTTAGCGTGGCTTCCGAACGGTAATAATGCCGCAATTTGTTGGTCGCAATACCATACAACCAGGGCATAAAACGGTCGGATTTTTTAAGTTTTCCTATTATTTTTACCATTTCAAGCAGAGTCTCTTGAACGATCTCGTGAGCGAGATCCTCCTGAAGGGTTAATCGATATAAATACACGCGCAAGGGCGTCACCGCAAGCTCAGCAAGACGATTAAGTGCCTCCTTATCACCTCGTTGAGCTCGCTCAGTCAATTCAGTAAAATCTAATTGGTCAGTCATATAGGGTTTACGCACCCTTTAGGCTTCGTGTTTTAGTATAAAATAGTTCCGATTCCACGCCCATGCGCAACGTCTTTTTTTGTAATTTCGGCAATTATTAGGTCGTAGCATCATATTTATGCAACTTAATGCAGAAGTATTTTGGGTCAAACTTCATTGTTTCCCTGCCAATCCCTTGTATGCAGTTAAGCCATAGTAATCAGCAATTGGTGCACAAATCAAGCACTTTTCCGAAGCCATTTCCAGATTACGCTATTCGAACACGTCGGCCTCACCGCTTGAATGAACCATGATTGTTGTGGGCATGGTCTCAAAAAAATGATTTGTCTTCTGAAAAAACTCCCCTGAGCTTTGCCCTTCCTCAGGTTCTTGGATACCCATAAAGACCACATCAGCCTTGGAAGAATGATCTGCCAGCACGATCCCAAAGGGATCTGAGGATACGACAACACGAACCTCCGCCTGAATCCTGGCATGGTCAACCAGGGATCGGAGCGCCTGTCTGGATGATTCTCTGCCAGAACCAGGATAAGGATCGCATGCAGAATACCGGCCTGCCCAATCACAAAACCTGAACGCAAAAACATGATCACACCCAGAATGGTGAGAATCGAAGGTGTGAAAACGCCAGCAAACGTACCAAATTGGTTACCCTTTTGTGGCTCTTCCATACAACATCCTTAACTTTTGAGACCCGTATAGCGGCAATACAAATCAGGGTAAAGCCGCGGTATGTCCCCGATGTTAAGCAACAAACTGCGTTTCAATAGCCAGCGCCTTGGCTAATTCGGCGTGGTACTTCGATTTGGAAATTTCCTGAACACCAAATTGTCTAAGATGATCTGTTATAAACTGAACATCCAGCAACAAAAAACCTTGAGATTTAAGAGACGCCACCAAGCCCACCAAGGCAAGTTTGCTTCCCCCTGAGATTCGACTATACATGCTCTCCCCGGCAAAAAAACCCCCAATGGCCACCCCGTATAAACCGCCCACCAACTGACCTTGCATCCAGGTTTCCACGGAATGCGCGTACCCCATATGGTGAATTTGAGTATACACGTCAATTAGTTCCTCACTGATCCAGGTAGACTCTCGCCCGACGTCAGGGGCTGCACATTGCACCATGACCTCTCGAAATGCCGAATTTATCTTAATCTCATAATCCTGCCTGTTGGCACGCCGTCTTAAGGAACGAGGTACATGGAACGAGTCCAAAGGCAACACGGCCCTGGGATCTGGATCATACCAATACAACGTACCATCATCCTCTGCCATGGGAAAAATGCCCTGGCAATAGGCATTTAACAAGAGCTGTGGCGTCAGTTTCATGGCCACATTATAGCCATTGACGATACTTTTAGCCAGATATGCCCTTTGCGATAGATAAATATTCAAATTATGCTGATGCGCAACAACGCCACATCACGTCCTATAACACAGACGTACTGAGCCAATCAGTCAGTGTTTTAAAATCCAATAAGGTGTAACGCCTCAAAAGATTGTGAGTGTGTACCATGTTGAAATTACTTGTATATTCGATGCTCTTCTCAGGTCTACCGGCTTGGTCAACATCACCCATTCAAGCCCTGACGATCAAAAAAATGCCAATTCAAGTGCATCCACTGCCATCGTATGGAGACAATCAGTACTATTGTATTGCAGGTTGTGTGGGAATATCCGGCGTTGAAATGATGGGTTTGCCGGGCAAGGTTGTCAGTGATGCGTCTGGTCATTACCAGGCCCTGATAAAAAAAGGGGATGAGCCCATGGTCATCCCCTTAAAAGAAGGATTCGAGTTTAACCCCAAGGGGAAGATCTACAACCATATCTGTGAAAATCTCATGAATCAAGATTTCAGATGTAAACCCGCGACCTACTGTATCTCAGGTTCTATTGGGCATGCTAATGTTCGCCTCAAAGGATTTCCAGACTCGGTCACGACCGATCAATACGGCCATTTTAAGGCCATTGTACCTTACGGCTGGCAAGCCTGTGTCACGCCCGAAAAAGAGGGCATGGAATTTTCGCCCTCAAAAATACACTACATCAAGGTCGTACAAAACATGGGCCGTCAAAATTTCACAGCCCACTTCAAAACCGTCACTCTATCCGGTGCCATAGTCATAGCCAACTGCCCCATGCCTGGCGTCTCTGTCAGCACCAACTTCGGTGGTGGCGCAGATACAACAGATGAATTGGGTCGGTTCTATATTGAAGTGCCCTATGGCTGGTCCGGTGATTTGACACCATTTAGCAAAGGCTTCTCCTTTAACCCACCGAGCTTGAGTTATGTGAATGTCAAAGACGATATCGACAGCGTGAGTCAGCAAAGCACACTGGCTGAACACCCAACCCCCAATATCCCCAGTTTCTTTGACATTGCCCATTGCATGGCCACTGACAATCTCACCTCACTTGACTCACCGCTGATTCCCACAAATTTGGACGCATTCCAAAGTACACCTCAAATTCGTAACGATCTTCGAATTGTCGCTGCCATTATGGACGAGCGTCTCGGTGCCTTTGCCACACATACCCAAGGTTTCTTTGTCCAGGACTATGGGATCATCCTCTATACTCGAATGGAACCCGCCTTCACCTTTCAAGGCTTCCCCCAGGCAACCCAACCCAGTTGCTCGGGCGACCACTATCTGAATCTTCTTCAAGATAACGCCCTAAAACTAATCACCCTGACATCCAACAGCAAAGTATTGGACCCCAACCAGTGGATCGTCATCACCCTGGCCATGCCCCGTACCCAGGGCAGAAACCAGTCCATGACACTTCGATCGCGCAAGCAATATGTCGATGCCTTTGCTGCTAATAAAACAGACATGCACGAATTCAGACGCAACGTCCAGATTACCATACAGTAACCTCACTCACTTGCTCTCTCTCACTCTCTCACTAGAGCTGGTTTCACATAATTATGTGTGGAACCAGCTCTTTCTTTGTTATAATTGAAGTTTTGCAAACTCCAAGTTTTCAGTTTTCAGATAACAGTTTACAGCATAAAAACCACATTTTTCTGAATACTGCCTACTGAAAACTGAATACCACAGGGCTTTTTGCAAAAGTCCAGTATAATAAACTTTTCGACCACGGCACGACAGCATTTTATGACGTCATCACTGAAACAAGCAACATTGGTAGCTGGTTCCCTCCCCAAACAACTCTGGAGACTCACACTACCCACCATTGGCGGCATGTTCGCCATCACCATATTCAATATCACAGACACGTTCTTTGTCTCACGTCTTGGCACCGAAGCCTTGGCAGCCATGGGCTTCACCTTCCCCGTGATCATGTGCGTCGGCTCATTTTCCATGGGCATCAGTATGGGGGCCGGCTCAGTCATGGCAAGAGCAGTGGGCAGAGGCGATCACCACCTCATGCAAAGGACTGCCACGGACGGAATTGTCTTGTCAGTCCTTATGGTCGCCGTCATTAGTATGATTGGCTGGTTCACCATTGATCCGCTCTTCACCCTTCTGGGGACCAGCCCGACTGAGTTGCCCTTGGTACGTCAATATATGCATATCTGGTATGCAGGCGTCATTGCCGTGATCATGCCACCGGTAAGCGACAGTTGCATGCGAGCCACAGGCGACATGATCCGCCCGTTGATCGTGATGATCGTGTGCGCCCTGTTAAACGTAATCCTGGACCCCATCCTGATCTACGGTCTATGGGGCTGCCCCAGACTCGGTATTGCCGGCGCAGCCTACGCCACAGTTGCGTCCCGCATTGTAGGCATGATCACAACCTTAGGCTTTCTGCACTTTCATTCCCATCTCCTGGATTTGCGTCAACCCAAGCGACACGAAGTCATTGCATCCTGGAAACGAATCCTTCAAATGGGCATTCCCAATGCCACCACCTATCTCATTACCCCCCTGGCCAGAGGTCTGCTCACACGCATTGCCGCCACGACAGGAGGTACAGCCGGTGTGGCCGCCTTTGCCGCAGGGTCCCGTATAGAAAGCTTTCTCTTTATCATCGGCATGGCCATCGCCATTGCACTCATGCCCATTGTGGGCCAGAGTTGGGGGGCCAAGCGATACAACCGTGTTAATCTCGCGCGCGCCTATGCCAATAAAATTGC
This sequence comes from uncultured Pirellulales bacterium, assembly GCA_964494325.1. GTDB lineage: Bacteria > Planctomycetota > Phycisphaerae > Sedimentisphaerales > Anaerobacaceae > JAIPFM01. The sequence continues at coordinate 13,768 of CAZBTJ010000014.1, read as the reverse complement.
ATTGCGATACGGCATCCTGTCATGGATCATGTGTCTGGTCCTCGGCAGACTCGCAGCCACCGTCTTCAGTCAAGATGGCCAGGTCCTCCAGTGGACCACCCTGTACCTCTGGATCATCACCTTCGGACATGCAGGCCTGCACATCTGCAACTGGACCAGTGCCCAGCTCAACGCCATCGGCAAGGCCAAATGGGCGACCGTTATCAGCCTGGCAGGGAACCTGGGTCTAGTGGTTCCCTTGGCCTATCTCGGCCAATATCTACAGGGCTACAGGGGCATGCTCTTTGGCATCTGTGCAGGCCAACTCCTGGCTGGCGGCATCAGCGCCTTTCTGGGCCGTAAACTACTGAAACCCTCTCACAAATGAAGCAACATGACTCTGTGATCACGCGACGTGTAGTGCGTGTAAAGCTGCCATCTGCTTGGGCTGTACTTCGGTCTGTGGACAAATCGCTGGCCACAGCTGACAGATCCAAATCACCTGCCACCAGCCCAGCAAAGACTTCCGTGAATCCTTCCCCTCCCAGTGCATCGCGTTTGTTACCGGCCAGGCCAATTAATCCGCTCTGCACACGGCGATCCCAATAAGTAGTCCCTGAAGATTTAGATTTATGCACCGGATGAATTGACCATTTCGACCTGTTCGACTATGATCAATTGATGTCATTGTCGCAAAGGGTTGTTTTCAATACTAATAACGGGGTGATTCAGATGAGTAGATTGAAATACCAGCAAAGCCTATTGGTTGCAGTTTTGTGTATTTTCTCGTTGAACACCGCTGCGTAATCGGAAAGGTCTCGACATCACATTCTCTTTCGATACTGGATTCATCCATTGATATGAACAGAACATCCCAAACACAAGTATTCAATGTCCCCTACTCGCATTGCCACCTCGCCAATGGTGATGAAATGTATTTTACAGCCTTTGGATTGCCCTTCAAGGCGTATCTTCAACCTGACAACTATTTAACCGATCGCACCTGGTTTCATCAACACGCCCAGAAACTACGGGGTACCAGTTCCATCTTCAAGGTGACCACCAAACCCATAAAAAACAAAAGCCTGGACATGGTACTCAAATGGAATCGTATGGGCCAGGAAATCCCGGGGTGTATGGAAATGTTGGACCTCTGGCACGCGGAGTTCAACAGTCCCTTTGAAGAATTCGCTTTGATCTATGAATTGCGTGACAGCCACCGTGACATACCGGGTCGAATCTATACGCACAAGCCCCTGGCCATCTACATCCCCAAGCCCCACGTGCCTCTTGATCGTCTGGGACGCAAAGACTACAAAATGACGTCCCTGATGGATGGCCACGAGGAAGTCCAGTTGGACATGCACCGAAGCTACGCTGTGATCTACGAATGGATCAAGGGGATTGATGCGGTCCAGGCTCATAAACAGGGGCTCATTGACGAGGCCACGATGGTCGAGCTTACCCTACGCTCTCGCGACGACCTGGACACCAAAGGATTCGCGGTGGCTGATTCAAAACCTCACCATGTGATTCTCAGAAAATCCGCCGCAGGCAAGCTCGTTCAGGACAAACAGGGCAAACCCTGTTATGCCCTGATCGATTTTGAATTATTGACTCGAACATCTCGGCGCGAAAAACTGGTCCGTATGGCCAAACGCCACAATTACCTCCAAAAACAGGCCCAACGATTTGATGACAAACCTCGGAGTCAATGGCCTCGCAATCTAAAACCAGTGCGTATCTTGGGCGTGGATTACGTCTATGGTCAGGTCGAAGGCAGCAAAAGCCTGCTCTGGGTTGTGGGCAAAGACCCTGCTTTGTTTGAGTACTTCGTGCCGGATCGCTGGAAAGAAACCCCACGCTTGAAGCTTTCCATTCAGGACCAGTTCTACCACACTGTCACCAAGGATGATGTTCAACTCAGATGGAGAATTTCCCGCGTTGGCGAAATGCCGGATCTCGACCCCTTTACTGAATCAGAAAAGCAACTCATAGAACATGGGTACAACAGTCCCTTTGAGGAGGTGGCATTAGCCATGCAACTAAACCGCCAAGGCCTCCCGACTTCCTACCCCCGAGCCATCTTCATGGCGCCCAGTAAGTCACAACTCCACGAGGCCCTGTATGATGACCGTCGCTATGACACACATGCTTGCTGGCTCACCCCTGAAGGGGAGCCCGTTTTGAGAAAACACCAGGACTACATCATTTTCTGGGGCTACTGGAACGGCCCCGACGAAATGTTGGCTCAGCAAGACGAAAGCCCATTCAAAAGCATTGACGTCCTCCTGGCCTATCGCACAGGTCTGATCGATGAGACCCTCTACCAAATGCTCCTGGCCCTCACCAAAGAAAAGTTGGCCGCTGTGGGCATTGAAGACCTCAATCTCAAGGGCAACCACATTCTACTGGCCACAGACAATGACAACCACCTCGTCCTGGACCCCGAAGGTGTCCCCGAAATCCGCATCTACAACTTCGAATTCCTGGTCAACAGCTCTCCGGAGTAGAACTTCAGTAGTCATAGTACGGCTTGGTTTATCCGTGGCTCCCTCTTTCGAGATTAGAGTGCCTCACTGGCCTTCCTTCAGACCCCGCCTCACGACGACGCCCTTGGCCTGCACCTTGCCTTCGGCTCTACGAACAAATACCTGGCCCGAGGACTTGTACCCCGGAAGCCATATTCAGACAAGTCATGTTCTTGCCACGGTATACTGTTCACTGAAAACTTCATGCTTGATTCAAGATCGAGCCCATTGGACCCAGTATTCGCCGATCGCTCTGTACAGGGTGCTAACCGACAAGATCGCACAATGGCGATGTTCGGGTGGCAAGTCTTTCAGTTCGTCCAGCAGTATGGCCGGATTAATTGTCAGGGCATGCCTGAGAGAGGACCCCTGGGCCATAACGGCCACGGCCGTGCCGCACAGATGCGTGTACCGACACCCATCAGTTTGATACCGCACTGTTTCGATGATGTCATCCTTGATCACCAGATAAAATTCCATGGTGTCCCCGCAGGGCCCGGTCACCCGGGCCCCCGCAGAGGGATCGTTCATCCTTCCCAAGAAAGGATTCTTCTTTTGTTTTGAGTCATTCACGAGACACCTGCAGAGAACTAATACGACATAAACAATCACCACCAGCCCATACGCAGCAATGATCCATCCTCTCATTAGTGATCACACGTATTGACGCCAGCCTTCAGTGTGCCAGCCAGGTAGGCCTTGACCACCTCTTCAGGCGCATCCGACGGTGCACCCACCACAACCTCAATACCATTCTGAATGAACAGGTTTTGGGCACGGCTTCCCATACCACCGGATATGATCAGACTGGCACCCTGCTCGTGCAGCCACACGGGCAGCACGCCGGGTTCATGTGGTGGTGGTGTCAGCATGTCGGTCCCGATGATGGTCTTGTCTGCAATGGACACGAGGGCAAACTGTTCACAGTGGCCGAAATGCATGCAGAGTTTTCCCTGGACTGTGGGTATCGCAATTTTCATGGTCGAGGTCTCCTTCGTAATGGGTAAAAATTGAGCTGACTCCCCTTGAGTCAACTGATTGACAATGTGGATGAAGGCCCGGGCTGTGGGGCTGTCCGTTGAATCCTGGACAAACGGTCGCCCGCTGTCACCAGATACCGCGACTTGAGGGTCAAGGGGGATGCGTCCCAGGAACGCCACAGCCGAGTCCAGTGCCAGTTGTTCGCCGCCGCCGGACTTGAACACATCCACCATCTGTTCACAATGCGGGCACACCAGACCGCTCATGTTCTCAATGATCCCGGCAATGGGCAATTTGAGCGTACGACAGAATGACACGCTACGTCGCACATCATTGACTGCCACATCCTGGGGCGTGGTGACCAGCACAGCGCTCGCACCCTGACCGATCATCTCGGCCACGGCCAGAGGCTCATCTCCCGTACCAGGCGGACAGTCCACCACCAGATAATCCAGGTCACCCCAGAGCACATCTTTAAGAAATTGCTGAATCATGCCATACTTCATCGGGCCGCGCCAAATCACGGCATCCGTGTCGTGCTTGAGAATCAGACCAATGGATACGACACTTAGATGCTCACTCAATTGAATTGGCGAGATTGACCCGTCTGCTTCAGCCGCCAGCTGTTGCCCCTGCAGGCCCAACAGGGTCGGCACACTCGGGCCGTGCATATCCACATCAAGCAATCCCACACGATGTCCAGCCTCTGCCAGCCGGGTTGCCAAATTCACAGCCACAGTACTCTTACCCACCCCTCCCTTGCCGGACAACACCAGTAGTTTGTTCCGAACGCGTGAGAGGCGAGCGTTTAATGCCTCCTGGGCATCCCGTTCTTTTTCGTTGTTCTTGAGATTCATACAGTCTGGCATAGTTCTTTCCATATCTGTTTTAAGGTCCCTGTTAATGGGCCGTCCGGATCATCCGCGACGGCTTGCCCCTCGGTTTGAGCCTGCGTCACAACCTGATCATAGGGTATCGGATTCCGAACCGATCTGGGCAATCGCATCAAAACGACAGTGCAACTGACACGCCCCACAACCCACACAGACTTCCTGTTGAATTATCGCTTCATGGCCGCTGATAAACGCATGCTGTTCCTGGATCTCGGGGGCCAGGATCAAATGCAAATCCGCATCCACATCACAGTCCGCCACCACGACCTGCCCGGCCAGCACGACCAGGGACGCAGTAACACTTGTCTTGCCAGTCCCACCTTTGCCAGAACCAATTGCAATCTTCATGCATTGTCCCCCTTCACAAATCTCCGTACACCGCGTTTCTGTGCCTGTTGATCATCGACCGCGTCGGTCCAGCCGCCGCGAACGTCCTGGCATTGATCAAAACGAGGTATGAAAGGTTTAATATCAAATAATGGAGTCTGATCCAGAATATCAATCCCCTTTAAACGGAGGATAGACCCTTCGACAGCCACCAATTCGACCAGACTCAGGCCGATGGGATTGGGGCGGCAGGGATGACGCGTGGCAAAGAGTCCCCGCAACCGCGTATCCATGAACGGCTTGACCTGCATAATACCTGGACCAGCCCTGTCCAAATGGGTGAGCAAATGCACATGCGAAAACCCCTCCAAATCCTGGAGGCCTTCTGTATACTCCGGCTGAATCTCGGCCCAGCCCAAGCATCCCCCAGCAAACACAGGCTGAATGGGCGTCTCCTTGGACACAGTATGGCTGCTATGAATGATCCCAATGGGACGATATTCAAAGACCAAATCCGAAGTACTCATGCCAAACCTCCTTGACTGGCACCCAACCGTTCGGCCAAGGCCAATGGGGTGGTGACAATCCAGTCTCCCACCCCATACCCATAGTGCAGGGCAATAACCGAACATTTAATCTGAATGGCCACAGACCTCACGCAGGGCTTCCAGTCCCTGCCTCACAAAGCACGGGATACATTCTAGAGATGTTCTCATAATCGTCAACAGTGGTGAAAAAAAATCTCACCCTCACCCTTGCCACTTTTACACCCAGTGCCCTTCGACATCCGAAACCGGGGCTGGCTGTAATTGGCCGGATTTGTACTGGTCAATCGCTTGCGCAACTGTCTCAGCATCGCAGTTATAGATGGCCACCCCCGCAGTAGACAACACGTGAAACGCCTTGGGACCGCAATGGCCCGTGATCAAAGCCTGGGCGCCCGTGTTAACCACCTGCTGGGCCGCCTGTATCCCTGCACCCTGGGCCGCCTGGAAGTTCTGGTTGTTGTCAATCACCGTAGCTGTCTCTGTCTCCAGATCAAATACCAGAAAACCTCCGGCTCGACCAAAGCGTCGATCCATTAACGCATCGACGCTCTGGCCTGTCGTTGTAATCACAAGTTTCAAACGGATTCTCCTAATTCATTTAATCTGTTTTGGATCTGTTCAACCTGCGTTTTCAAATAGGAAGCCTCCTGTTCAAGCATCTGCCGTTCATCCACAGGATTCGGCTGTGAGACAGGCACATTCTGCCACCAGGCGTGAAACCTGGCACCCATGCCCCTGCCCCAACCTCGACCATATCCAGCCCCTCCCATACCGCGGCCAAATCCACGATTGGTATATCCGGGCATGTCATACCCACCACAATATCCTGCACCGCGTCCTGTCATGGGGCCACCTCCCATCGGGCCTGTTCCGTTTCCACCTGGCATGATAAAACTCCTTTCAAAAAAAAATCTTAACTCTAAGTTCAAGGTTCAGAGTTGATGAAAGTTAAGGGTTCCAACAACTTAAAACTTTGAACTCAGAACTTTGAACCATTGTTTCGTCCTCTGTGGCGACAGCGGCGCTGCCGCTGGTGTGCACAGCCCGGCATGGCAAAGGCCTTCTGTTCCAAACTGCCCTGAAGCCAAGCCGCAATGACTTGGTCTGTGTCACCCGCCACAAAGGAAAACACTTCAATGTTTTCGACACGCACCAGTTCAAGGGCTCCCCGTGACATGGCCCCGCACACCAGAACCTTCACACTCTCCTCGCACAACCACCTGACTTTTCTCTCCAAAGGTTCCTTAGGCAATGCCATCACAGTCGAACGCACCCGCCTGTCCTGGTCCGCCTCCACCAGCACCACCTCTTGGGCCACGTCAAACACCGGGGCAATTCGGTTTCTCCAGGTTGTAAAAACTGCTTTCATAGTCGCCATAATGCAATCACCGTGCCAAAAGACTCTCGATACCCAAGCCTAAATGCTACCCCTTTCCAAAAAAGAACTTACCGAGTTCATCCTGAACCCTGAGATCAGAAATGAACAGCTTTCTTGCATCTTATATTTAAAAATAGGATGCAGTTTTGCACCTACAGATTCGAGATCCAATCCGAATACAGGACGCCAAGAAGGCCCCCTGCACAATGGATACGCCAAGGCATCAGGTCGCATGGGCTACGTAGTCACAGATCAAAACGCCGTTTAAATGGTCAATTTCGTGCTGCACCACATGAGCCCACAAACCCCCGATGCGATACTCCCGTTTGTTTCCCAGCCCATCATAGCCCTGTAAGTCAATATTTTTGTGACGTAATACCTTGACATTCATACCTGGCACGCTCAGACACCCTTCTGCCATCTTTGACTGTCCAGTCTGATCTTTGATTTGGGGATTCACGAGACACAGCGGATCCCCCTGGATTTCGGCCACAAATAGACGCTGTAAAATGCCCACCTGAGGGCCTGCCAAGCCGATGCCAGCGTGACTCCTCATAAATCTGAGCATTTCATCCATCAAGAGAGACATCGAACGTCCAAACCGTTCTACCGGGTCGCAAACCTGTCGCAGGACTGCATCGGGATAGAGTTTCAACGACAAGGGTTCATGGACAAATTCATTACATACATCGGAGACATTATTCATAAGACTTCTCAGTGTGAATTAACAAACCTACTCTGTAAAAATCGATAACCGTATATCCAAAGGACTGTACCGTCTTAACTCACTTCGAATGCCCAGCCAACCTTCTATGTCAATTCGGACATGACAGGCATTTTTGCGAGTGACATAGCTCAAGACCCGGGTCTGATACTGGTAATACTCAGGCAACTCTTCCTTCAAAAATCGGATGGCCTCCTCCTCCTCCACAGCCCTGGCCTTGATGGTTTTTCCCTTGACCCGGAATGTCCTGCCCTTAAACGTGTCGAGCACTTCTAGGGCCAAATCAAGCCCTTTCTCTTCCCGTTTATCCACCACAGATCGACCCTGAATGAACTCTGACAAGCTCATGCAACACCTCCTGACTTGCCGCCTACACCATATCTTATCGTCATACGCCAGCCAAGTGACACACTTGGCCAAAGTGTCACGACTGTTCTAAGTTTTGGCCACACTTTTGTCTATTTGGTAAAATACAGTCTCATGCCGCAGCACACCCTTAATCTGCTTCTGCGTAACCAGCGACTGCACAGATTTAATCACATGATTTCGATGCAGGTTCAGGCCAGAGGCTATATCAGCCACAGAACAGGGGCGACGCTTCAACAGTGCCAAGACATCAGCCTCACACGCCACAAATTCGCCTTCTGTATGGATTCCTAGATAATCAACAATCACCTCTGCCTTGGGATGGAGTTGACCTGCCAGACGCTTCAACTGAGATGCCTCCACGCGTTCCGCAAAACCTTCAGTCGGTGGACGGGTCACCGTATTAATCTGAATCCGGTCAGGATTAATGGATTTGATGATCTTGCCCATCACCTCAATTTGTTTTTGCGTCGTGGTCACACCAGCCAGAAGCATCACCTCCAACCAGTACTGTCCCTGAAAAACTTGGCGAAAGTCAATCAAGCCTTGGATCAAAGACTCGTACGTGAGGGACTTATGTGGCCGATTAACATACTGATAGCTATCAGCACGTCCTGCATCCAATGAAGGCATCACCACATCAGCCTGAAGAAGAGCCTGTTGCACCTTGGATTGGTGTAGTAATGCGCCATTGGTCAATACCACCACCGGAATATCGGTCATCTGCTTGATCCCGGCAATCAACGCCTCAAGAGGCAAATACAATGTAGGCTCACCTGATCCAGACAGTGTAATCACATCCGGCCTGGTATCCAGCTTGGCCTTGAGCTGCTCCAGAACCGCAGCCAACGGCACAAATTCTTTGCGTTCGATCGTTTTGCAGGTGGTGCGGCCCAATTGGCAATAGATGCAATCATAGGGACACGTCTTGAACGGCACCAGATCCACACCCAGTGAACGCCCCAACCGTCTGGAGGGTACCGGGCCAAAAATAAGTTCAGATTGAAACGTCTTTGTCGCACTCATACAGGTTGTTTCCGTTTCTTATTGCCAGTGCATTCTTGACTTTGTGTCACATTTTGACGACATGCTTCACTTGGCCAACATAGTATGGCTTTTCTTATCGTAAAATTTCAACCAGATCCGGCTGATCGTAAAACTTGCCTAGCGCGGTGGCCTTGACCTGGCCACCCTGCACAATCTTCGCCTCCAGACAATAAACCGGATAGGATTCTCGTGTGATATAGGCAGACACAAAAGCCTTCTCATATAAAACCACGGGATGCCGAAATCGCGTGGTAATTTCTACCGTGACAGCCGTTTTGCCCAGGGAAAAAAGGCAATTGCCCATGGCCCCATCAAAAATAGCTGAAATCACCCCCCCATGCAAAATACCGGGATACCCCTCGTGACAGGTCTGCCCCTGAAAGATGGCTGTAACATTCTTCAGTGAACCATCCAGAGTGTAATCAATCTTCAACCCATTATCATTAGCCAAATTGCAAACCGCACAATGGGGATGTGTACGCTGTCGGGTTTGAACAAGTGTCTCCTTTTTATCAATTTGGCTTAATGTCATGGCTCTTGTCTTTTGAGCGGAAATCGTCTTGGATCGATGTTTAAAGTCACTGGCCTACCCTGTATTCCGAGAATCCCTTCAAAACACCCTGGCTTATTCTTTGATTCTCGCAACACACAATTGCCCCCACCACAACCTGTCATGGGACCACGTCCCCTGGGTCCTGTTCCATCTCTACAAGGCATTAAGATTCTCCTTTCATTGACAATGGATCATACATGTTTCATTGACAATGGATCATACATGGCATAAAAACACTGAAAACCTTTATACCCCATGCTTATGCAATTTCAGTACCAGCAGTGACAAATCCGACTATTCCAGCCCTAGCTCATTGCTGCTACATGGATTACACGTATCGTCGCAGTCGAGAGCAAGATGCAATATTACAACCTCCCCCCTCAAATAGGTTGCATTTTTGCAGTCCATCAAAACCTCTCATCCTTTTTATTCACTCTGTAAGTCTAATATTTAGATGGACATACAAGTAAGGCATACACAATGTGTTGACCCGCGGGAATGATGCTTGCTAAATAGGCTTCACGTATGAAAAATCCAAAACTAGTCAAACCTCGTATCGTGGCCTTTGAAGTCACAAACCAATGTCGCTATCAGTGCCTTCATTGTCGCGCCAATGCTTCTCAAGAGGCCAGTGAGCAAGAACTCACGACCTCTCAATGCAAAAAAATCTTGGCAGGGCTGGCGCAATATGCCAAATGTGTGGTAATCTTGACTGGCGGGGAACCCCTGGAACGAGCAGACATTTATGAGTTACTGCAGTTCGGCCATGGCCTGGGGCATCGCATGGCCCTGGCCACCTCCGGCTATCCCATCAATGAAGCGGTTATTGAGCAGCTTAAGCAATTAAACCTCCTAAGCCTGTCCTTTTCTCTTGATGGTGCTGATGCTGAAACGCATGATACGTTCCGCGCGGTACCGGGCGCCTTTGTAACAACGCTGAATGCCTCAAAGCAATCACGGCAAAAAGGGGTACGGTTTCAGATCAATACAGCCGTAACTCGACGCAATGTTGACCAAATCTCTGAGATCGCGAACCTGGCCCAGTCTTTGGGGGCCACCTGCTTCAATCCTTTTATTCTCGTGCCCATGGGACGCGGCAGTAAGTTGGTCCATGAAGGACTGGCCCCAGCCCAATACGAAACTTTTTTGAATGACTTAAACAAGCTCAAGCGTAAATTGGACATTGAGGTGCGAGTCACTTGCGGTCCCCAGTTCGGCCGTATCGTGGCGGCCAATGAGTCCCGAGAGAAGGGCAATCATTGTCGGACCACCGGATGCCTGGCAGGCACTGACTTTGCGTTTATCAGTTATCGAGGCCACGTTCAAACCTGTGGTTTTTTGGAACTGTCTGCAGGCAATTTGCTTGACCACAATTACAATTTTGAAGATCTATGGAAAAACTCGGTCCTATTGCAGCAGGTCCGTGACCGCACTCAGCTTAAGGGCGTCTGCGGACATTGCCAGTACACAATGCAATGTGGGGGGTGTCGAGCCAGGGCCTACGCCCTCACAGGCGATGTCCTGGGGGATGATCCGATCTGTATTTATACAAACACAAATTTCCAACGAGCATAAACATTTTGAACTCGTTGAAACAACACTCACTTTATTTTTGGGTATGATTATGTTTACCACAAAAGAGAAACACTGGCATAGTACCCGAAGGGCAAATATTGCGACCTGGGAAACACACTGTAAGTACGTTGATTTTATTGACGAAGCTACCCTGTCAGAGATCCTCGTACGAACAAAATCCCCCGAGACAGGTAAGGTTCAGAACATCATCGCAGAGGCCCGCGAAAACACCCTCTGCGGTAAGATGCTGTCTCCGGAGGACGTGGCAATTCTGGCCAATACCACAGACCCGGAGCTTTGGGAGGCGATCTTTGAAACAGCCGACTGGATCAAAAAGACCGTGTATGGCAACCGAATTGTGCTGTTTGCCCCGCTGTATCTTTCCAATACCTGCGTGAACAACTGCGCCTACTGTGGTTTTCGCAGGGGTAACCGGAACCTTGATAGGAAAATTCTGACACCCGAAGAATTGGCGGAAGAAGTCAAAGTTCTGGTGAATCAAGGACACAAACGGCTCATTGCTGTCTATGGAGAACATCCGGACAGTGCTGTGGATTATATATGTCAGACAGTCGAAAAGATTTATGAGACACGCCAGGGCTTTGGTGAAATCAGACGGTGCAACATCAATGCCGCGCCCCTGTTTAACAAAGAATACGAGGCTGTTCGAGATGTCGGAATCGGCACCTATCAGATCTTTCAGGAAACCTACCACCCGAAGACCTACCAAGAGGTCCATCCCAAAGGAAGTTTGAAAGGGGCCTATCACTGGAGATTATTTGGATTGCATCGTGCCATGGAGGCGGGTATCGATGACGTTGGGTTGGGCGTGCTGTTTGGTCTGTATGACTGGCGTTTCGAATTGTTGGGGCTCCTGCATCATGCCATGGCCCTAGAGCAGGCCTTTGGGGTCGGGCCGCACACCATTTCCTATCCTCGCCTGGTGTCCGCAGAAAATGCACCCCTGACCACTCAATCCAAGTATCTGGTCAACGATGAAGACTTTTTAAAAATTGTGGCCATCATTCGATTGATGTGTCCCTACACTGGCAGCATATTGACCGCCAGGGAGGCCTTCCCGCTCCGACTGGATGCACTCATCAAAGGCGGTGTCTCGCAAATGGATGCAGGCACTCGTATCGGGGTCGGTGGTTATGCCGAAATGGAAAAAGAACACCTGGCCCACAAGGAACAATTTACAGTCAAGGATTCGCAGAGTCTGGATACCTTTATATTCAGTTTGTGCTCGCATGGATTTCTCCCCTCCTTTTGCACAGCAGGGTACCGCGAAGGACGGACCGGAGCAAATTTTATGCCGCTGGCCAAACAGGCGACCGTCAAGAATTACTGTATCGCGAATGGTATTCTCACCTTCAAAGAGTACTTGATGGACTACGCGTCACCCGATGTTCGTAACATTGGGGAAGAGACCATTTTGCCGGCCTATCTCAAGTGGATCAAGGAGAACGTACCGCATCTCTACGCACGAGTCCAGGAGGGGTTGAAACGAGAAGAAGAGTCAATAAGAGATGTGCATTTTTAGCCCTCAGAAATAGAGGAGGATTCCTTTGTTGGTTTTCAAAACACAGCAGGAACTCAAGATGCTCTGCCAGACACTTTGTCAAGAGTATAATCTGCAATCATTTTATTTGGCACAAATCATTGGCAAGCGCCGTCATTTTCTGGCAGGATCTGGCGTTGAATGCTTCTCCGGTGTCAACAGACTCAACATTACAGAAGGAATCACGATGTTCTGGCAGGGCCGCTTAACTGAAATCAAGGCAAAACTGCTGGCGTATCAGTTGGTCCCCCTGGCCAGACGAATTGAAAAAGAACTCCAGTGCTTTGTCACACCAGACATTGAGGATTGATACGCCGAACTCACTGGGTAGATACAAGAAAGAAACCGAAGGCCTGCTCTCGCGGGTTGAGAATTTCTGACACCGTAGATGCCCGTTGACTGCAAGTAGCCTCCTAAACTCAATGGTTGATGCAGCACGAATACACAGGAAACGTTTTTATGAACTCTGACATAAGCATGACCGTGTTGGTTGATGACCATGGCACTGATTCTACATTGGCAACAGAACATGGCTTGGCCTTTTGGATTGAAGCAGGTGACCAGCATGTACTCTTTGACACGGGCCAAACAGATCTCTTGCTGGCCAACGCACTGGCCCTGGGCATTGACCTGGCCCAGACCGATGCCATTGTCTTGAGCCATGGTCACTATGATCATACTGGCGGCCTGGTGGCCGTGTTGGACATGGCACCCCGGGCCAAGATTTTTTTGCATCCCGAAGCCGCAGAGGCGAAATTCCATTGTAAAGGCTCAAGCATTCGATCTATTGGCATGCCTGATAAGGCCAGACTGGCCCTGAAAAACCGACATGTAATCTGGACCGGCACACCTGCGATTGTGTGTCCAGGCCTCAGTGTCACTGGGCAAGTGCCTCGTTTTAATCGCTGGGAGGATGTCCCACAGGATTTTTACCTGGATCAGTCATGCGACAGCCCCGACTCCCTGCTCGATGATCAATCGATCTGGACGCAAACCGAACGTGGTATCTCTGTGGTATTGGGCTGCGCTCATGCTGGCGTCATGAATACTTTGCGTTACATAGAAGAACTCACTCAAGCTGAATCCTTTCATACAATAGTGGGTGGCATGCACCTATTGCATGCCTCAGACGAACAAATTGAACAAACCGAAGCAACCCTTAAACGTTACCGATTTGACTGCATTGCCCCAGGCCACTGCAGCGGTGAAAAGGTGATAGAACACTTGAGTCAAGTTTTTTCTGAATGCTATTTGCCCTGTTCGGTTGGAATGAAGTTTGTATTATAACTGGACTTTTGCAAAAAG
>CAZBTJ010000013.1:0-58807 GCA_964494325.1 uncultured Pirellulales bacterium | reverse complement strand
GCAAGGACCGCCCCGCTGCCAAGCGGGTCAGCGTGAGACGGACACTCAAGAATAGATACGCTTTCGATTCCATCTCACCTAGGCCATCCATGATTCGCTGTTCGTTGTTCGGTATTCGTGAAGATTAGTGAGGATTAGTGGTGGGTGCAGTTTTTTGAGGTTCGGTATTCGTTTTTCGTAATTCCTTGTTTGTTGTTCGTTGTTTGTCTGAAATCCGTGTAATCCGTGAAATCTGTGTCTAAAACGGCTATTAGCTCTTTTGAAACGCTTTGCGTTATCAAAACTGAGAGGCGCTTTCGATGCCATCTAACCTATGCGAATGCTTCTAACCTTCCGCTTTCAGCCGGGACAATCCACGGTCGTGCCTCCCTAAGACGCTACGCTGAAGTTTGAAGTGGGAAGTAAGAAAGCCAGTGGCAATGGCGTGTGTCTTTTTCCCTTCACACCTCACACTTCCCGCCTCCGGCCCCGATCGTCCCATCCCACATTGCTCTTCCTCTGGTTTTAGCTTTTTAAGCTATTGAACGGGCTCTCCCGGTGCACTTTAAGCTGAGTGCTGAGTGCTGAGAGCTGAGAGCTGAGAGCTGACAGCCTTTGTTCTATGTACAATAGACTCTAAACGCGCGTAAAAAAAGGACCGGCGATTTAACGCAAGTCCTTTATTTACAAGCAATAGCGGGGACAGGATTCGAACCTGTGACCTCCGGGTTATGGGCCCGACGAGCTACCAGACTGCTCTACCCCGCAGCCAATTTAGTCACGGATGTTAACACCATGTGTTCGATATAGCAAGGGATGTTTTCAAATTATCCAATATTTTTTCTGATGGCCTCTGCCATGGCTTCAAGACCGCCGTCTTCATACTTGCCGGCCGGCCATGGTTTTAAAAATCCATCGCCGTCAAACCTGGGAATGATATGAAAATGTACGTGATCCACCAGTTGACCTGCGGCCCTGCCGTTGTTACACAGGCAGTTATACCCATCACAGCCAGTCGAGGCAACCACCGCCTTGCCAATGCGACCCAAGACCGGTCCAATCGCACTGAGTATGTCCGGACTGCACTGATCAACCGTTGCAGCATGCTCTTTGGGAATCACAAGCGTGTGGCCCTTGTGTATGGGGCCAATGTCCAAAAAGGCAAATACCTGTTCGTCTTCATAAACAGAGGCGGCCGGTATTTCACCGGCCACAATTCTGCAAAAAATGCACTCTTGAGAGTTCATTTGTTTGTCTTTCAAAACGACTCTATTGCTCAGTCTTTGTCTCTTCTGAAGCTTCTTCAGCCACTTCAGCTTGAGGTGCCTCCTCTGCGGGGGCCTCTACAGGCTCTGCCGTGACCTTGGCTTCTTCGACAACCTTTTTCTTAACAGGAGCACCAACGTTCTTACGAGCCTTGGCTTTCTTGCCTCTTTGATCATCTTTACCCACCAATTGGAGCAATACCAACTGGCCGTTGTCGCCAAGACGACGCTGAGCGAGCTTGATAATCCGGGTGTATCCACCGGCTCGATCCAGATACCGTGGTCCGATCTCACTGAAGAGCTTTTGAATCACAGTGCCCTTCTTGACCACGTTGCCGTCCTCTTCTGCCACAATGGCGCGATTGCCCAATTGCGAAATGGCACGACGTCTGTGTTCGAGTTTTCCCTTCTTGCTAAGCGTAATAAGCTTCTCAGCAAAGGATTTTACCTCTTTGGCTTTCTCCAGGGTCGTGGAGATAGTTTCGTGCTCAAACAGTGAAGCTACCAGATTGCGTCGCAGCGCCAAGCGGTGCTCTTTTGTTCGATTCAGTTTACGCCCTGCCACTCTATGACGCATATGTCCAATTACCTCATTCTACTGCTTAATAGAAACGTGTTGTTTAACTATACATTTAAATCGGTCATGCCGACTGCCAGGCCAATATCTGCCAGCTTTCTCCTGATCTCACGCAGTGAGGTCTTACCAAAGCTTCTGATCTTGAGAAGCTCCGATTCAGAGAGAACGACAAGTTGACCCACAGTTTCAATCTCAACAGATTCAAGACAGTTACTGGCCCGCACAGAAAGTTCCAGTTCCTGGATCGGAGTATTGAGCTTGTTGGCCAATTCCTCGTCCACAGGTGCCTCTTCCACTGTTTCTTCAATGACAGGTCCTGTCACAGAAGTTTTTCCAACCTCAGCAAACTGAACAAAGGGATTGACATGCTTTCGGAGAATCTTCGCAGCCTCAACCAGTGCCATATCCGGTGATACGGTGCCGTCAGTCCAGATTTCAAGGATCAGTTTATCATAATTCGTCTTTTGCCCGACGCGTGTATTTTCCGTCATGTAGCGTACTCGCAACACTGGAGAATAAACAGCATCGACTTGGATGAGACCCGCTTCTTGATCAAAACGATCCGATGCAATCACACGCTCGGCAGCAGGTACATATCCACGGCCATTCTCGACCGTCATTTGCATTTCGAATTCTACATCTTCAGTTAAGTTGGCCAGTACAGCATCCTTATTGATCACTTGAATCGAAGGATCGGCTTCAACATTAGCTGTTGTCACCGGACCGACTTTGTTTGCCCTGACTGTCATTACCTTCGGGCCTTCCCCATCAAGCCGTACTATCAAACCCTTGACATTCAATATAATGTCAGTGGTATCTTCCAATACGCCTTTCATCGAAGAAAACTCGTGATCAACACCCTTAATCTTAACGGCAGTCACAGAACTTCCTTCAAGAGACGACAACAACACACGTCTAAGGCTGTTGCCCACGGTCGTTCCGAAGCCTCTTTCAAACGGCTCAACATAAAAACGGCCGTATTTGTCGCTCGACACCTTGGTATCGCGTTCGACACGGGTTGGCAACTCCAAACCCCGCCATGTAACTCGCATACAGGCCTCCGATCAATAAAGATTTCAAAGACTACGCACTTGAACACCCTGTTTTTCTAGGCTGCGGCGTAGTGAGTCATTAACTTACAATCCAATAGACTACGCCAATTACCTGGAACAGAATTCCACAACCAATTGCTCTTCAACCGGTATCTGGATATCGTCTCGTGTCGGCAAGGCCACAATCGTAGCTTGCAAATTGTCACGATCCAGTTGCAGCCAACCCTGGGTTGTATAGTTCGGGTTGCTATCAAGCTGCTCTTTGACACATTTTTTGGTCTTGTCTGATTTCTTCACAGAAATCACGTCGCCCACGCTAATACTATAGCTACTAATATCAACCTTACGCCCGTTAACATGAACATGACCATGTGAGATAAACATGCGAGCCGCTTTACGCGATGCCGCAAAATTTAGCTTATACACAACGTTGTCCAAACGTCTTTCAAGCAATTGCAGCAAAACAATGCCTGTATTCCCCTTGACGCGTTCAGCTTTATTGAAATAACGCTTAAAAGCCTTTTCCATCACGCCATAATATCGTTTCACTTTCTGTTTTTCGCGAAGTCGAATCCCATACTCACTGGCTCTGGGTCGACGCCAACCGTGCATACCAGGAGCCAAGTTTCTTTGTCTCTTTTCGACCTGGCACTTTGCGGTTTCGCACTTAATGCCTTTGAGGAACAATTTAACGCCCTCGCGGCGGCATAATCTACAGGATGGACCAAGATAACGTCCCATTAACTAATATCTCCAAAAAAGGCGCTCTTAACCTTGTGTTATACTCTTCTACGTTTCGGCGGACGACAGCCATTATGAGGCAATGGCGTCACGTCTTCGATCGACGAGATTCTCAATCCCGCAGCTTGAAGCGCAGATATGGCAGACTCGCGACCTGATCCAGGCCCTTTTACTCTGATCTCAACTTCGCGAACACCGTTGCGCTTTGCGGTCCCTGCACAACGTTGCGCAGCTTGCTGAGCGGCAAACGGTGTACTCTTTCGAGATCCCTTGAAGCCAACACATCCAGAAGAGCCACAGCAAATGGTGGCACCATCAGGATCCGTGATCGTAATCAAAGTGTTGTTAAACGTGGCCTTGATATGAACAATACCCCTGGCAACATTACGTCTGACTTTTCTTTTTTGACTCTTAGCCATATCTGTCTCTTAACGTATTTCAAGTACGAATTTATTTCAGCATGCGAGCCAGAGCCCGCTTGAGTAACCTATTGATTAATGGCCCTTCACGCTCTTCTTGCCAGCTACTGTCTTGCGGGGGCCCTTACGCGTGCGGGCATTACTCTGCGTGCATTGCCCTCTTACAGGCAGACCACGCCGATGCCTTAACCCACGGTAACACGCAATATCTTTGAGACGTGTGATATTTTGCGACACATGTCTACGTAACTCACCACCCACCAGGTAACTGCGGTCAATAATCTGCTGAATACGACTTAACTCATCTTCAGTAAGCTGATTAGCCTTCACAGTGCTTTCGATGTTGGCTTCTTTGAGAATTTGGCCCGCAGAGAACCTGCCAATACCTGGCACGTAGGTCAACGAGATCCAAATTTGTTTCTTGTCCGGAATATCAATACCAACAATACGTGGCATAGTGGCTCCTTTTCGGAATTTCTAAATCATAACCCAAACGATCAGGGATATTAGCCTTGCCGTTGTTTGTGCCTCGGATTCGTACAAATCACGCGCACAACACCTTTACGCCTTATCACCTTACATTCTTCACAAATGCGTTTTACTGAAGCTCTAACCTTCATTGTCAACACCTTACCCGCATTAAACCAATCACACTTATACACCTTCGCCATCAGTGGCGAAGTACAATACGACCCTTGGTCAAATCATAGGGCGACATTTCAACAGTAACTGTATCTCCTGCCAAAATGCGAATAAAATTCATACGCATTTTTCCAGAAACATGCGCTAAAATTTTATGTCCGTTCTCAAGCTCAATACGAAACACTGCATTGGGCAATGCCTCAGTCACCTTGGCCTGTAAACGTATTGCATCTTTTTTCGCCATATTTAAGTCTTTAACCAATCAAGTCGATAACATTCGATGTCGGCAGAAGCCAAACATTCTATTATTCACATCACGAGACAGATGTCAATACCTCACATCCATCCTTTGTAATTGCCACAGTGTGTTCAAAATGAGCAGAACTCTTTTTGTCGGCCGTGACCACCGTCCATCCGTTCCGCAGGATCCGCACCAAATGCGTGCCAACATTGACCATGGGCTCAATGGCCAATACCAATCCTTCAGCCAGCAAGATATCATCGCTGATCAGTTCGCGGCTGACAAAATTGGGCACCTTGGGATCCTCGTGCATTTCCGTCCCAATGCCATGTCCGACAAAATCGCGGACAACGCCGTAACCTGCTTTTTCTGCGTATTCTTGCATTTTTGCGGCCACAAAGCTCCAGAGTACACCCGGCTTGCTCTCCTGGATAGCAATATCGAGCAGATGTTTCGTGACATCCATCAATTTCTGCTTTTCAGGCCCGACATTCCCGATGCCGATCGTCGCCGCAGAATCGCCGCAATACCCGTTAATCCGCACCCCAAAATCGACGCTCAAAATATCACCGTCTTTTAAGATGCAATCAACCGACGGAATACCATGGACCACCTCATGATTCACTGAGGCACATATTGCGCCCGGAAACGGCTTCTCTGCATGTGGGCTGCGTACACCCCTGAACAGGGCCTCTGCACCGGCTTGCTTGGCCATATCGAAGGCCACATTGTCCAGATCCAGAGTACTCATTCCGGGTTCTGCTATCTCTTTAAGTTTTGAAAGAACATTTGCTACTATGGAGCCCGCATCACGCATGAGTTCAATTTCACGTTGACTCCGTAGTGTAATAGCCATTGAAATTAAATCACTTCCAGTATTTCAAATAAAAGGCCGAATTAGCCGGCTTTAATCTTTTCAAGAATGTCACAAATAACCACATCCACGGCGTCAGCACCACCATTGGCATCAATGTCATGCACCTGTGGGCCGGTGCTCTTGTAATATCCAACCACAGGTTCGGTCTGCTCGTGATACGTTTCAAGCCGTTTTTTCACCACGTCAAGGTTATCATCTGGCCGCTGAATCAACGTTTCTCCGTCGTCATCACAGATACCCTCGACTTTTGGCTTCAAATTGGTCAGATGATACACTGCGCCACACTTGGGACAACTTCGACGACCACCCATACGCTCGGCGATAATGTCATCGTTCACCTGCAAATTCAAAACAACGTCAATCTTCTCGCCATTGGCGGTCAAAGATTTATCAAGTTCTGAGGCTTGATTGACTGTTCTGGGAAACCCATCAAGCACGAATCCCTCCGAAGGACCTTCGTTAATCGCCTTGACCATCATAGCGACAATGAGATCGTCCGGTACCAGGGCACCCGAATCCATATAGCCTTGGGCCTTTTGACCTAACTCTGTGTTATTGGCTCTTTCACTTCTCAAGATATCACCACTGGACATGTGGGCCAGTGAATACTTTCCCACAATTTTTTTGCATTGCGTGCCTTTTCCGGCACCTGGTGCTCCAAGTAGAACGATTCTCATGAGTAGGCTCCCTTAATTCGTCCGCTAGAACTAAATCCTTCATAACTACGCATCAAGAGTCCTGCTTCAATCTTCTGGACAAGATCCAAGGACACGCTGACCACAATCAGCAACCCTGTGCCGCCAAGGAACGTTGCCACAACCCAATTAACGCCTAGTGTAATATATATAACCGTGGGTACAACGGAAATCGCTGCCAGGAACGAGGCACCAAAGAACGTGATACGTGTCATGACCGATTCCAAATAATCTGCCGTTCTTTTGCCGGGACGAAGGCCCGGAATAAAGCTACCAGAATCTCTCAAGTTCTTGGCCATTTCTCTGGGCTGAAACTGTACGGTTACCCAGAAATAAGCGAACAGGAAAATGAGCACCATAAACAAGAGATTATAGGTAAACGCACCAGGATTAAACGCCGCGTCCACCGACATGAGTACTACTGAACTGGGGAGCAAACCCTTCAATGCGCCTATAAGAATCGGTGGAAACATCATAAAACTCGATGCAAAGATGATCGGCATGACACCACCGTGATTTACACGCAACGGCAAATACTGCTTTTGACCACCGTACATACGACGACCTCGCATCACCTTACCCTGCTGAATGGGTATACGGCGTTGCCCTTGCGTAATCAGGATCGCACCAGCCACGACCATCACAAAGGCAATGATCACGAACAGAATCTTAAAATGGCTTGATGCTTCCGCAGCTGCAAGATCTGCTTTAAATCGCATAATGGCCCAGGGCATTCGGGAAACAATGCCCGCCATAATTATGAGGCTGATACCGTTGCCAATGCCGTACTCATCAATCTGCTCACCCAGCCACATCAAGAATACAGTGCCCGCCGTCATGGCCAGTATGCCAAAGAACACGCTCTGCGCATACATACCTTGGTACACATACCCCCCCAGCATCTTCATGTACATCAACGCTTGAAACACACAGATTAAAACCGTTAAATATCGCGTAAACTCTTGAATCTTCTTCTGGCCCGCCTGCCCCTCCTGCCGCAACTTCTTTAAGGTCGGAACCACTTCGCCCAACAGCATGAGAATAATCGAGGCCGTAATATACGGCATAATACCTAAGCCGAACAAACTACTCTTGTCAAATTGGCCGCCAGTGAAAATCTGCATATACTCGGCTGCTCTTCCCAGGGGGCTGCTGCTATCACGCGTTTTTGTCGCTTCAGCAATAGCCTGATGATCAATACAAGGATTAGGAATATGGAAACCTATCCTGTATATAACCAAAAGCGCCATTGTGAAAAGAATCTTATTGCGCAAATCCTTGACTTTGAATACATTTATTACAGCTTGAAGCATCATGGTCGTCGGTATCCCAATTCTATCGCAATTCCGTTTGCTTAACCCACTACGTTGGCAGCACCACCGCATCCAGCAATCTTCTCTTGAGCAGATTTGCTAAACTTGTGCGCAGTCACAGTCAACTTTTTGGTTAATTCTCCGTCACCAAGTACCTTAATCTTACTTTTAGCCTTGTTAACCAAGCCGGCCGCTACGAGCTGATCCAGGCCTACTTCCATTCCGTCTGCGAAGCATTCCAATTGCGAGACATTGATAATTTCGTACCGAGTCTCAAACTGGTAATTGCTAAAACCCCTCTTGGGTAAACGCCTGAACAATGGCATCTGGCCACCTTCAGAAAAGCTCATGCGTGTAGCACCTGCTCTACTGCGCTGCCCATTGTCGCCCTTGCCGGCTGTCTTACCTTGTCCCGAAGCACGACCTCTACCAAGCCTCTTACGAGCTTTGTGCTTACCAACAACTGATGTAATTTCATGGTTTAGCATTGATATCACCTAAACTATCCGGAAGTCATGAAACGTTATAGTTTAACGCCACGAATTTCTTCAATTTGTTCCTTAGTTCGCAGTTTTCTGAGTCCATCCAAAGTGGCCTTAACCACATTTTTGGCACACGTACTCCCGTAAATCTTGGTCAATACATCGTGAACACCTGCGTGTTCCAGTACTGAACGAGCACTAGAACCCGCAATAACGCCAGTACCTGGACTAGCCGGCACCAGCACTATTTTCGTGGCACGATAACGCCCGATGACCTGATGGGGAATGGTAGAACCCACTAAAGCCACCTTGGTAAGCGACTTTCTAGCTTCTTTGAGCCCCTTTTCAACGGACATGGGAACTTCTTTCGCTTTTCCATACCCGAAGCCAACTGCACCATTGCGATCGCCAACCACGACCAATGCCGAAAAGCTGAACCTGCGTCCACCCTTTACAACCTTGGCACATCGGTAGATCTTAACGACCGTATCTTCCAATGGTCTCTCTTCTTGTTCATTTATGACTGTTGGTTCTGCCACTGATATAGTCTCCGAGTTCCAAAGAGTATCCCTAGAATTTTAAGCCAGCTTTTCTAGCCGCTTCTGCCAGGCTTTTCACACGCCCATGATATTTAAAGCGGTTTCTATCAAAGCACACACAGCAAATACCCACATCCAAAGCTTCTTTGGCAATGGCTTCGCCGACAATCTTGGCTGCTGCAATATTCCCGCCATAGGTCAGCTGACCGGTTAATGCATTACTTTGCGTTGAGCAGGAAGCAAGCGTCACGCCAGCAGTATCATCAATGATCTGAGCGTAAATATGACGACTCGACCTGAACACACTCAAACGTGGTCTTTCCGCAGTACCATTGACCTTTTTACGAACATGGTACTGACGCCTAACCGCTGCTTTTTGTTGTTTTACTGTTTTCATAAAGCCCTAACTATCTCTATTAGCCACCGGATGCAAACGCTTTACCGACCTTACGTCTGACCACTTCATCAGCGTAACGAATTCCCTTACCTTTGTAAGGCTCCGGCGGTCTAATGCGACGAATGTTCGCTGCAAACTGGCCCAAAATATGCTTGTCCGTGCCGCTGACTGCAAATCTGGCAGGCACATCATTGCCGCGAGTAGCCGGTATATCAATTGTCACCTTAAGGCCATCAGGAATTTTCATCTCAACCGGATGACAAAAGCCAATGGAAAAGATCAGCTTGTCGCCCTGCTCTTTTACATTGTAACCGGTACCAAAGATCTGCATCTTTCTCTCAAATCCCTTCGTGACACCATTGACCATATTGGCAATGAGCGCTCGCATGGTGCCATGCATCGTTCTGGCCTTGCGATCATCAGGTGCGGGATTATCAATAATCAGGTTCTTGCCGCTATCATCCATTTTCATGGTAATCAAAGGATGACATTGCATCTCCATCTTACCAAGAGGACCAGAAACCTTGATCTGTTGGCTCTTGAGCTCAACACTTGTTCCATTCGGAACTTCAATCAGTTTTTTTCCAATACGACTCATGTTAGCTAACCGTGCAAAGTACCTCGCCACCGACCTTGGCCTGGCGGCAATTTCTGTCACTCATCACACCTTTACTGGTGGACACAATAGCAATCCCTAATCCACCCAACACACGGGGCAGTTCATCAACTGACGCATAGATCCGTCGACCGGGTTTACTTGTTCTTTGGATATCCGTAATCGCTGAATTACCAAGCGCATCATATTTCAATGTCACCCGCAAAACGCCCTGCTGCCCATCATCAATTCGATCAAAGTCAGACACATACCCTTCCTCCTTTAATACGACAGCAATTCCTTGACATATATTTGATGCCTTGATCTTCACTTCCGTCTTGCTGACAATGGCAGCATTTCGGATTCGTGTCAACATATCGGCAATTGGATCACTTAAACTCATAACGTACGCCTCTTTACTGGCAACTGATTAATAGACTCTTACCAACTTGCTTTTCTAACGCCGGGCACCTTGCCCTCATTAGCTAACGTTCTAAAACAAATTCTGCAGACCTGAAATTTTTTGTAGACAGCTCTTGACCGACCACACAACTGGCATCGGGTATACTGCCGTACTCTAAATTTAGCTTTTTTCTCAGCCTTGTTTTCTAGTGCTTTTGTGGACATTCAAATGCTCCGAACTTGCGTCTTTCTATTCAGTGTCTCTCACTACGTACTGGACGCTTCCTTGAAAGGCATCCCGAACAGTTTTAACATTTTTCTGGACTCTTCATCGGTCTTGGCAGTTGTCACAATTGTGATATTCATACCGATCTGATGATCAACACTCCCCGGGTTAATCTCTGGGAAAATACTTTGCTCAGTAACACCCATTGAGTAATTACCGCGGCCATCGAAACTTTTGCGGCTCAACCCTCTGAAGTCACGAACGCGCGGAATCGCCAGATTGATCAAGCGATCAAGAAACTCATACATCCTCGCACCGCGAAGTGTTACCTTCAATCCAATATCCATACCCTCGCGTAGCTTAAAGTTCGATACACTCTTGGTCGCCTTACACACCAATGGCTTCTGACCAGAAATAATAGTCAGGTCCTTCTTGGCAGTTTCCATAAAGCGTTTGTCTTGGATTGACTTGCCTAAACCCATAGAGATAACGATCTTTTCAATTTTTGGAATAGCCATCGAATTCTTATATCCGAACTCACTACCCAACTCAGCCGTAATCTTTGACTTGTATAGATCTTTTAAACGTGCCATTTGGTTCTTAATTCGCCTCAAACATTATCGTCGCCGATGCCAAACATGGTCTCTTTAGGCTTTCGCCCTTGTCACCACATTTATCTCAGTACCATCAACAGCCTGTCGCACCTTTTTACCCTCAGAGCTCACAGCAAACTTAACGCGTGTGGCCTTACCATTCTTTGGATGAACAGGCAAAACATTACTTATATGAATAGGCTGCTCCACACTGATACGACCACCTTGTGGATTTTGACGAGATGGCTTCACGTGCTTCTTCGCCAGGTTATGTCCCTGAACAATGACCTTGCCATTCGTTCCATTCACACTCAGCACTGTACCTTCAGCACCCTTATGATCACCCGCGATGATTTTAACTTTATCACCTTTATTGACGTGTAGCGCCATGTTTATTCCCAAATCAAATACTTAACGTTGATTTAAACAACTTCATTTGCAAGTGAAACAATCTTCATATAATTGCTCTCTCGCAACTCTCTTGCCACAGCACCAAATATTCTGGTACCAATGGGATTACCGTCGGCATCAATCATGACGGCTGCATTACTATCAAATCGTACATAACTGCCATCCGCCCTCTTAATAGGGGACTTCGTACGAATAATAACACACTTATGAACTTTCTTGTCATCAAGCTGACAATTCGGCAACGACTTCTTAATGGCCACACAAATCACATCGCCAACGCCTGCGGCTGGTCGAGTCTTTTTACCCTTCCGCCCGCCTGATCTGCCAAGAACTTTAATGCACAGAGCCGTTTTCACCCCGGAATTGTCGGCCACAGTTACCATAGTTTCTTGCTGAATCATACTAGTCGTCTCGTCTAAAAGTAATCACTGGAAATTACCCAGCTTTTTGCATTATTTTTACCAGGCGCCAGCTTTTGGTCTTGCTGAACGGCCTGCACTCTTGAATTTTAACCAAGTCACCAACGCGACTCTCGTTAAGCGGGTCATGGACAGCCATCTTTATTGTCCTGTTAACGTACTTCCCATACTTGGGATGCTTAACTTTGTAATCAATCGTTACCCGGATGGTCATATCACCACTCAGGCTAACAACCGTACCAACTTGGGTTCTTTGTTTCTTTTGGTCCATCGTCAATTTCCTCAGCCACTACGGCAGGATAATATTAGTGCTGTTCCTTCAAAATCGTCTTAATCCGTGCAATATCACGCCTGACATTCTTGACAGCGTGACTGTTCTCAAGCTTTTCAGTGGCTGACTGAGAACGCAACTCAAATATCGATTTCTGCAGCTCCTCGAGTTTATCAGTCAACTCCACTGCTGCCATTTCTCTGTATTGTTTTGCCTTCATGCCTAATCCTCAAACTATCAACAAGGCCAACTAGATTGCCTGCCTTCTTTTTACGAAACGACAACGAACGGGCATCTTATGGGCAACTCTCAGCAAAGCCTGCTTCGCCAAGTCCTCACTAACGCCACCAATTTCAAAGCATACTTGACCAGGTTTCACACAAGCGGCCCAAAAATCAGTATCACCTTTTCCCTTACCCATACGAGTTTCCAAAGGTTTGGAACTAATGGGTTTATGTGGGAAAATCCGGATGTAAATCTTGCCTTCCCGCTTTAAAAAGTGAGTGGCAGCTATACGGCCAGCTTCAATATGGCGTCCACTAACCCAACTCGAATCAAGTACCTGAAGACCATACTCACCATACGCGACATAATTACATCGCTGAGCATTGCCCTTCATTTTGCCGCGTTGGCTTTTACGATATTTAACTCTCTTTGGCATCATTGCCATAGTTCGTACCCTTTTATTTCAAAAGTCTAACTAACTAGCTATCTGCATTCTCACTTGGCTTTTCAGCCGGTGCTGTTGCCCCTGCAGTAGCCTCAACAACTGGCGCTCCAGATGGGGCAGGCACAGGTCTTGCACCGCCACCACCACGCCCACCTCTACCGGACGCACCACCACGGCCTCTGCCGCCACCACGACCACCACGACCACCACGGCCTGATGCACCTCCACGGCCTGATGCACCACCACGGCCACCCCCACCGCCTCTACCACCACGACCCGGTCGACGTCGTCTGTTTGGATTGGGTGTAATTTCCTCACCAAACTTACCCAGATACACCCAAACCTTAATGCCAATAGCACCATAGGTCGTTCTTGCGGTTGATCGGGCATAGTCCACATTGGCATCAAGCGTATGCAGTGGAATACTCCCAAGCTTCTGAGTCTCCCTGCGTGCCATTTCTGCACCGCTCAATCGGCCAGCACACAGGATTTTGACACCCTTGGCACCCGCCATCATGGCATTCTCACAATGCTGTTTCATGGCACGCCGGAAAGAAGCCCTTTTTCCAAGCTGCTCAGCAATCGACTCACCAATCAACTTCGCATCCAAATCAGGCTCTTTGATCTCTATCACATTTACAGCCACTTTACGGCCAGTCAAAGATTCAAGTTCCTCACGAACCTTTTCAACCTCGCCGCCACGTGGTCCAATGACCACACCAGGTCGCCCGCTATGCAAAGTCACGTTAACCTCATTACGAGTACGTACAATCTCCACTTTAGCCACAGCACCCTTGGGCATGGTGCGATTGTATCTTTTATCCAAATAGTCTCGAATCTTCTGATCCTCGACCAGGAACTTGCCATAGCTGCCTTTCGGTGCATACCAAGTGCTTCTCCACCCGAGTGTGACACCTGTTCTAAATCCAGTTGGTGAGACTTTTTGACCCATAACACGTCTTCTTTATTATCTGTATACTATTTATTCTTGGGTAAGCGTCACATGTATATGACATGCTTTTTTACGAATCGCATGAGCGCGACCTCTGTCTTTGGCAATCCAACGTTTGGTGCCAATACGGACACCAGCGTCATCCACTCGCGCTTCCTTAACGTAAAGACTTTCAACATTCGCCTGTTGCTCATCAGCGTTGGCCATGGCACACTTGACTAACTTGCTAACCATGTGTGCAGCACGCTTGTGAGTAAACTTCAACAGGTCCATGGCCTCTTGAGCACTACGGCCCACAATCAACTGAGTCACCAGCCTTGCTTTGCTCGCCGACAAGGGCGCGTATCTGCATGAAGATGGCCAGTCGCACAATTCAGCCTCTTCAACACCCAACGCAGTCGCCAAGCTTTTAACATCTTCAGTATTAGGCTTTGGCTTGAACAACCCTTTTTGCCAGTTTTTTAAAGCCTTAACAGCTTCTTTTTGATTTCTGCTACCACGTGTTATATGACTCGCCAACTGGGCTACAGCAATCTTCTTGGCCTGGCACACTTCTTTTAGTTTATTAGCACTAATCATCTGCTATTCTCACATCCTGAACCGCGTTACACTGCACAGTCACGCCAGTCTATTTAATCTTCTTACTTGAATGGCCTTTAAACGTACGTGTTGGGGAAAACTCTCCCAACTTATGGCCAACCATATCTTCTGTCACCAGCACCTTATGGAACATTTTGCCATTGTGAACCATAAAAGTATACCCAACAAACTCAGGTACTATAGTACAACGTCTTGTCCAGGTCTTGATAGGGTCTTTGGTACCAGCATCAATCTGCTTGCTAACCTTAATGATCAGCTTGTCATCAACAAACGGACCTTTTTTTAGAGATCTTCCCATTGTAGTATTCTCTCAAGTCAGCCGGTCATTCCGGCCAGCCTATGCTCCTAGAGGGTTAACTGTCCTTGCCGGACATTTTTACGTCGGCGTATAATCCGGCTATTACTGGTCTTACGCGGATTACGCGTCTTACCGCCCTTAGCCAAAAGACCATTGGGCGAACATGGATGACGCCCACCATTGGAACGGCCTTCACCACCACCCATCGGGTGAGCCACAGGATTCATTGCCTTACCGCGAACGTGAGGCTTCCTACCCATATGCCGTTTACGACCGGCTTTACCGATGCGAACGTGTTGATGATCAGGATTACTGACACGGCCAATGGTCGCCCGGCACTCTTTCCGCACCAGACGCATCTCACCACTGGGCAGCATGACCGTAACCCAGTCACCTTCCTTGGCCACGATGCGAGCCGAATTACCTGCACCGCGTGCAAGTTTTCCGCCCTGTCCGGCAGTCATTTCGATGTTGTGAATCTCCATGCCGGACGGAACAGCAGCCAATGGCATGCAATTCCCGGGCTTTGGCTCAACAACAGCGCCGCTCTCAATGATCTCACCCACCTCAATACCAATGGGGGCTAGAATATATCTCTTTTCGCCGTCTTTATACTCTACGAGCGAAATAAAGCATGTTCTATTGGGATCATACTCAACGGACTTAACCGTTCCTGTCATATCATCTTTATTACGCTTAAAATCGATAATACGATATATGCGCCTCGCCCCACCACCGCGAAAACGCGTTGTTGTGACTCCATGATGATTACGGCCGCCATGCTTTTTAATGCGTTTGCAGAGCGTCTTTTCAGGTCGATTCGTCGTTAATTCAGCATAGTCATTCACTGAACTGTTACGGCGACCTGCACTAGTTGGTTTGTAAACTCGAATACCCATGGTTCGTCTTTGCTATCTCAAATGATTAGAACAAATCAATATGATAATCGTCTTTCAGATACACAACAGCTTTCTTCCAAGTGCGCGTTGTACCTACATGCCGACCTCTACGACGGGTTTTGCCTTTACGATTACAAGTTCTGACCTTGTCGACCTTAACCCCGTAGACTTTCTCAACGGCATTTCTGATCTGAATCTTATTCGCCTTTGGCTTAACTTCGAAGCTGTAGGCACCACGCACATTGGCGAAATGCATACCCTGCTCAGTCACTAGAGGTCGAACAATCACACTATATTCATTCATAGTCGTGTCTTCACTTACAAAAGTTCAGTTATCAAAAACCCTAATTCGGGAACGTCTCAATTAATTACTTTGCTCTCGGCTGATAAACGTCATCAACGCTTCTTTGGTAAACAGCATCTTGTCGTGGTTACAAATGTCACCAGCATTCAACTCATTTACCGGCATAACAGCCACTTTCTGAAGATTCCTGGCAGACTTGTAAACAGCCTGGTCCAAGTCACCTGTGGTTACAAGACAACTTCGAGCTATCCCAAGATTCGATAAAATTCCGGCGAATTCCTTTGTCTTGGGCTGGGCCATTTCAAACCGGCTTACAACCACAACCTTCTTAGACATCAGCTTTGCCAGTACAGCCGAATCGCGAGCAAGTCGTCGTTGCTTCTTGGGCATGTCTTTTCCAAAGTCGCGAGCCACTTTTGCAAAACACACGCCACCACCTACACGCTTACAGGTTCTACTGCTACCTACACGGGCATTGCCCGTGCCCTTTTGGCGGAAGAGTTTCCTGGTTGATCCCGCAACCATGCCACGACTCTTTGTGGCGGCTGTTCCCACACGTTTATTCGCATGGTACATCACAATCGCCTGCTTAAGAAGCGCGTATCTCACAGTCTCACCCAGCACTTTTTCGTCAATGCTCAGGCTTTCGACCTCTTTGCCATCAGTACTATAAACCGCTAGCTCGATCATTTTACTTCCCGTGCTCCAAAAACAAATAAGCTACTTGGCGCTTTTTATCACGCAATAATTGCCTGATGCACCAGCGATAGCTCCCTTAACAATCAACAAATTCTTTTCGGCATCAACAGCCAATAGGCAGTGATTTTTTGTGGTCACTTGATCGCAACCCATGTGACCAGCCATGCGTTTGCCCTTCTTGGGTCCACCGCCGCCACCGGCATTACTGACATGGCTCGCTTGTGAACCCGGGGCTCTGTGCTTGCGTTCGCAACCGTGAGATGCAGGAAAACCGCCAAAACCATGACGCTTCATCCCGCCAGCGAAGCCTTTTCCCTTACTGGTGGAGGTCACATCAACTTTTCCGATCTCAGCAAACACATCAACAGTCACTGCGTCACCCAACTGATAATCAGGTGTATCTTTTTCCGAAAGGCGAATCTCACGGACAAATTGCTTAGGTGTGGTATTGGCCTTTGCACAATGGCCTATCAATGGTTTGGTCTGACGCGAAGGCTTTGTATCTTGATAACCAATTTGCACAGCATTGTAGCCGTCAGAGTCAATCGTCTTAACCTGAGTTACAATGCAGGGACCGGCTTGCACAACTGTCGCAGGCACTAGCTTGCCAGCTTCGTCGTAGATCCTTGTCATTCCAACTTTTTTGCCTAACAACATTGCCATTTTTCTTGCCTCGAAAACTTGCTCATAGTGATTTGCTGCCTTACTGTACAGCACGTCATATGATTAATACTTATGCTTTGATCTTGACGAATACACCTGCAGGCACCACAAGTCGGTTCAAGACTTCGGCCGTTCTTGCATTGGCGTCATGGATGTCGATCAGTCTTTTGTGCGTGCGAAGTTCAAACTGCTCTCTGGACTTCTTGTTCACATGCGGACTTCTCAGTACCGTATATCTTTCAATCCGAGTGGGCAATGGAACAGGGCCACTAACGCGAGCGTTTGTCTTGCGTGCATGCTCCACAATTTCCTTGGCAGAAGCATCAAGCGTTCTATAATCATACGCTTCCATTCTTATTCTGACTCTTTCGCTTCCAGATGCCATAAACTTCCTCGACTTACTCTAAATCTAAACCATTAACATGCAGAGGCACTTTCCCAGCAACATGCATACAACGCAAGCGCTAAATGCTTCTGTCAAATTCACTTTGACCGACCATCGCAGGCTTGAAGTGTCCTACACGGTCGATTCCAATCGATAGTGGTGGGCTCAAGAAAGCACGCTTTCTTCATTGTTCTAGCCACACTCACAAACGTGGGTATCTGATGATCAAAATATCATTCAAATAATCCGGCAAGACACTTTCACCAACCTTGGCAGCTCCTTGCCTTCTAACCGTCATCGTCCTGAACGGTTGAAAGAGATAGAACATAACAGACCCGAGATCAGGTGTCAATAAAATGTTAAGTATTTTATTGGCAACGCTAAACTTTTTGACCTAGGGGTATTCACTTTACATAATAATCTGTTTTGCGATCTGTTCAGGCACCTTTTCATAGGTATACGGTTCCATTGTAAAAGAACCGCGACCTGCGGTCTGGCTACGAATTTGGCTTGAATAGCCAAACATTTCAACCAGCGGCACCAGAGCATCGATCACACGCATGTTAGCGTGGATACTGCAGGCAGTAATGGTACCCCGTCGTGCCAAAAGATTGGCTTGAACCGGACCAAAACTGGATTCTGGTGCAATGACCTGGACCCTCATCACGGGTTCAAGTAAGACGGGACCCGCTTCCTTCATGGCCCGATCAACGGCCATGGATGCCGCCTGTTCGAAGGCAATGTCCGACGAATCCACCGCATGATGCGAACCATCCAATAGTGAGACCTTAACGCCTACAACAGGATATCCAGCCAGCGTGCCACAGGTCAAAGCTTCCTTTGCTCCCTGCTCAACACTGGACCAATACTCCTTGGGTACGGAAGCAGATACAACCTGGCACTCAAATTTCATTTCAGGAGCCCGTTTCCCATCCTCTGTCAAAAGCGGTTCAATCTCGAGAATCACATGGCCATATTGGCCGTGACCGCCCGTCTGTCGCTCAAACTTGGCTTCACCGATGGCTTTGGCCGTGATGGCCTCCTTGTATGCCACACGAGGTTTGCCAACCCGAACATTCACCTTTAGCTCTTTCACAAGCTTGTGCTGGAGCACCTCAAGGTGTAATTCGCCCATACCACTAATAACAGTTTGCCCGGTTTCGCTGTCTATTCTATAGCGAAACGTCGGGTCCTCACGTCGTAGTGTCCCCAATGCATCAGCCAATTTGGCCTTGTCAGCAGCTGATCTGGGTTCAATTGACATAGAAATGACCGTCTCGGGG
The DNA here is from genome assembly GCA_964494325.1 of uncultured Pirellulales bacterium. Classification (GTDB taxonomy): domain Bacteria; phylum Planctomycetota; class Phycisphaerae; order Sedimentisphaerales; family Anaerobacaceae; genus JAIPFM01. The sequence continues at coordinate 39,918 of CAZBTJ010000013.1, read as the reverse complement.
AATGTTATACTGGGTAACGCAACTGGTTTTTTGCTATCGCATACAGTGTCGCCTGTCAGGGTTTGCTTCAGCCCTACAACAGCCACAATATCTCCAGCCTTGGCCAGATCAATGCTTTTTCTGGCGTTGGCATGCATTTCATAAATTCGTGTGATGTTTTCTTTCTTGGTTCGGTTGACATTCAAGACACGCGTGCCTGCCTTGAGTTGCCCCTGATAAATCCGGAGAAAGCTCAAATCGCCATGCGAATCATTGGTAATCTTAAACGCCAGCGCAACCAAAGGCTTGGTTGAGTCGCAATGCAATTCAATGGGCTGGTCCTCTTTGTCATTTTTATGCCCTATTACAGAGCCACGGTCGAGTGGAGAGGGCAAATAGGCCAGGACTGAATCCAACAAATGCTGAACCCCGACGTTTTTTAGAGCAGAGCCCACAAGCACGGGATGCACTTTACTGCCCAAAGTGGCCTTCCGAACCGCACGAACAATCATCTCCTCACTGATTACCTTGTCCTCAAGAAAACAATCCATCATGGCATCATCGTACTCAGCAACGCTTTCCAGCATCTCTGCTCTTTTGGCCTCAGCCAAATCGATCAGCTCCTCTGGAATCGCTTTCTCTTCAAAATCTGCACCCATTTTTTCGGCGTCAAAGAAAATGGCCTGCATGGTGATCAGATCAATAATCCCGGAAAATGACTCATCCGCACCAATAGGAATCTGTAAACATACAGGATTCGCAATCAGTTTGTTACGAATGCTGCTAACGCACATCTCAAAGTCTGCGCCCACCTTGTCCATCTTATTGACAAAACACAGGCAGGGTAGATTATACTTCTGTCCCTGACGCCAAACCGTTTCACTCTGTGCCTGTACGCCCTCGCTCCCGTCAAAGACGGCCACAGCCCCGTCCAATACTCGCAATGATCGTTCAACCTCTGCTGTAAAATCAATGTGGCCAGGCGTATCAATCAAGTTGATATGATATCCCTTCCAGGGGCATCTCGTAGCAGCAGAGGTAATTGTAATACCTCTTTCCTGCTCCTCTTCCATAAAATCCATAACAGCAGTACCGTCATGGACCTCTCCCATTTTATAGGTTTTTCCGGTGTAGAAAAGAATACGCTCTGAGACCGTAGTCTTGCCTGCATCAATATGAGCCATTATCCCAATATTTCTGAGTTCTTCCAACTTTCTCATAGATGCCTCATTCAGTGTAGACAAAAAAAAACTGCCACGACTATTCATAAAACAGACGTGGCAGTTGACTTCAAATTGAACTACCAGGCAAAGTGTGCGAAGGCTTTATTAGCCTCTGCCATTCGATGCACATTTTCCCGAGTGGTCATTGCGCTACCGGTCTTGTTGTATGCATCTACCAGTTCATTGGCCAACCGGATCGCCAAGGGCTTGCCCTTTTTACCTCTGGTTGAAGAAAGTATCCAGCGAAAGGCCAACGATTGCTGCCTCTTGGGACGAACCTGCATGGGTACCTGATAACTGGCACCACCTACACGCTTGCTACGTACCTCAAGCATTGGCTTTACATTCTCAACCGCACCTTCAAAGGCTTCAAGCGGAGTACAATCTGGAACTTTCTTTTCAATGATGCCCATGGCATCATAAAAAGCTCGCTGAGCGGTGCTCTTCTTGCCGTCCAGCATGAGACAGTTAATGAACTTTGCCACCAACTTGCTGTTAAACTTTGCATCTGCCTTTAATTGAGTACTTGACGCTGTAAACTTCTTTGCCATAATTTCCTCGGTATCAGCCGTATCCCAGTTGATGCGGCCGTTTTTCTAGTTGCCCAGTTTAAATACAAAAAACCAGGATATCTTATTTCTTTGCCCCGTACTTACTACGACCCTGCTTACGCCCACTGACACCCGAACAGTCAAGAACCCCACGAATGACGTGATATCTCACACCTGGCAGGTCACGAACACGACCACCGCGAACCATGACAGTACTGTGCTCTTGCAGGTTGTGGTCCACGCCAGGAATATAGGCCGTGATTTCCTTGCCATTGGTCAAACGAACACGCGCAATTTTTCTCAACGCTGAGTTCGGTTTTTTGGGCGTCTGAGTTCTTACAATAAGGCAGACTCCACGTTTCTGCGGGCATCCACTAATATCCGAAACACGCTTACGCCCCTTTGATGAGGATCTCGGACGTCTGACTAATTGATTAATCGTAGGCATAGTAATATTTCTCTTATACTCTTAATAAAGTGATCCAGTAAACTTCTTTCTAAGTCCTTACTTCAAGCCAAGTGCCTGCTTAACAGCATCATCAGCCATGGCTTCAGCATCCTTAGCATCTTTAATCTCGGAAAATTCCTTAGGAACAGGCGCGTCAACCAAGTGCTTCACCGTCATATCTAAATACGGCTTGAAGGCAGTTCCTGCTGGAACCAGGTGACCTAAGATCACGTTCTCCTTTAGACCGTACAATTCATCTACTCTACCAGCGAGTGAGGCCTCTGTCAATACCTTAGTGGTTTCCTGGAAACTTGCTGCGGCAATAAAACTCTCAGACCACAAAGAGGCCTTGGTAATACCCAGGAGCAATGTATTGGCAATAGCAGGTCTCGGCTTCTTGCCCTTGGCTGGCTCACCACCGATTGATTCCACCTTTTCGTTTATTTTGGCCAACTCAGACTTTTCAATGATGTCGTCAACATGTAAACCACCACGCATGCCTGAGGCAAACTCGGCTGCATCGCCCATATTTGAGATCTTGACACTCTGGGTAAGCCGGTCATTTTCTCGACGGAACGCAAACTTGTCCGACACCTCGCCGGGTAGGAATTTGCTATCACCCACAGATTCGATTTCAACTTTTCGAAGCATCTGGGAAATCACAATTTCCACATGCTTGTCGTCAATACCCACATTCTGTGAACGATACACATTCTGGATTTCACCGATGAGGTAACGCTGCAGCACTTCTTCACCCTTAATACGCAGGATGTCGTGCGGTACCAAAGGCCCATCAGTCAAGGCATCACCGGCTTCAACGGTATCACCGGCGTGGACATTGAGATGCCTATCTCGTGGCACGTGGTGTTCTTTTTCCATGCCACTTTCGCTGCGAATCAAGATGGTCATCTTGCCTTTGCGTTTATCACTGCGCAATTCAACAAGACCTGAAATCTCCGCCATAGCAGCCGGATCTTTGGGCTTTCTGGCTTCAAAGACCTCAGTCACACGCGGAAGACCACCTGTAATATCCTGAGTTCCACCGCTGGCTCTTGGCTGATGTGCCAAGAGCTGTCCAGCCGACACTTCCTGGCTTTCAACCACCTCAATACGGGCTCCAGCCGGCAGATAGTGAACATCAAGAATTTTGCCATTTTCATCTTCAATGATGACTTGAGGATGTTTATCACCCTTGTGTTCGATCACGACAGGCTTTTCGACAACCTTGCCATCCTCTTCATTGCTGGTGCGCCCCTTCTGCTCTTCAATCTGGACTGTCTCACCTTCGACGATGTCCACAAAATTGATCTTACCAGAGACCTCTGCCAGAATGGGTGTCCTGTGTGGATCCCAAGAGAACAGCCTATCTCCCAAATCGACCTTTTGGCCATCCTTGACATTGAGGATACCACCATAGGGCACCTTAAACTTGGCAAGCTCACGGTCCTTGGCGTCTACAATGGCGATTTCACCATTACGCTTCAGGGCCACCATGACCTCTGCACCTTCTCCGTCGTTGTATGAAACCACATTAATATCACGATACTGCATGGTCCCTGGCGCGGTGGCCTTCTGCTCTCTTTCAAGAATCGAGTGAGAAGCCACGCCACCGGTATGGAAGGTACGCAGGGTAAGCTGTGTCCCCGGCTCACCAATGGACTGGGCCGCAATAATACCCACAGCAGCCCCTTCTTCAACCAGCTTGCTTCGACTCAGGTCCCATCCATAGCACTTGGCACAAATGCCAAATGGGCTGTCACAGGTCAACCCACTGCGAACGCGAATAGCATCCAATCCCAGGGCCTCAATCTTGGCAGCTGCAGCCGGCGTAATGACCTCATTTTCCTTGACCACCATTTCGTCGGTAATGGGATTACGAATATTATCACGTGCCGTACGACCGACAATCAACATGGACAAGGGCACGTCTACTTCATCACCTCGACTCAAGACAGTCTTAGTAATCCCCTGTAATGTACCGCAATCCTTTTCAATAATGATCACATTCTGGCCCACGTCAATCAGCTTACGTGTGAGGTAACCTGAGTTGGCCGTCTTGAGGGCCGTATCCGCCAGACCTTTACGAGCACCATGTGTAGAGCTGAAGTATTCCAACACAGTCAGGCCTTCACGGAAATTCGCCTTAATGGGTGTTTCAATGATTTCACCACTCGGCTTGGCCATCAAGGCACGCATACCAGCCAGCTGCTGAATCTGATCCACACTACCACGAGCACCGGAGTCACTCATGAGATAAATGGGATTAAGATACGGTGAACCATCTTCATTTTTATCTTCCTTGAGGCCACGAAGCATTTCGTTGGTTACATCCACACGAGCTGTTGTCCAGGCATCAATCACCTGGTTGTACCGTTCGCGCTCAGTTAACACACCTTCATGATAACTCTGGAAAATGGATACGATTTTCTCTTCAGTCTTTGAAATAATGGCCGCTTTCTTCTGCGGAATCTTCAAGTCTGTCAGGCCAAAACTAAGACCCGCAAGCGTCGCATGCCTAAAACCGGTATCCTTGATTCTGTCCAGCAAATCAATGGTTTCAGCACCGCCCGCATAGGCAAAACAGTCATGAATCACGCGACTGAGCTTCTTTTGAGACAGGGCTTGATTGTAGAACGGCATCTTATCGCACAAGATATCATCAAAAAGACAGCGTCCGACCGTGGTCACCAACTTCTGATACGGCTTCGACTCGTCTGCTGGCACAAGCCCCTTATCAGTCACAATTGGCCGGCTTCGCATGCGCACACTAATCAAATCGTGCAGGCCTATACTGCCGCTATCATATGCCATGATAGCTTCAAATTTATCCCTGAAATACCCAACAATCGGGTTTTCGATTTTCTGGGCATCATCAAATCTAAAGTCTTCAGTGGCGATGGTCAGATAATAGTTGCCCATGACCATATCCTGCGAAGGCCCCACCATGGGTGCCCCGTTCGACGGACTGAAAATGTTGCCAGTCGTCATCATGAGAACGTGCGTTTCAGCCTGGGCTTCAATGCTCAACGGCAAGTGAACTGCCATCTGGTCACCATCAAAGTCAGCATTAAACCCTCTACAGGCCAGGGGATGAAGCATAATGGCATTGCCTTCCACCAGCACTGGCTCAAAGGCTTGTATACCCATTCGGTGCAATGTAGGAGCACGGTTAAGCAGGACGGGATGTTGATGGATCACTTCTTCCAAAATATCCCAAACCTGTTCTTCTCTACGTTCAATCATGCGCTTGGCACTCTTGATCGTATCTGCAAAGCCATGCTGCTTAAGCTGTCGAATAATAAACGGCTGATACAATTCCAAGGCAATCTTCTTGGGCAAACCACATTGATACAGCTTGAGGTTCGGACCGACCACAATCACAGAACGAGCAGAATAATCCACACGTTTCCCGAGCAAGTTTTCACGAAATCGACCTTGCTTACCCTTGATCATATCGGTCAGGGATTTTAGCGGACGATTGTTACTTCCCAGTACGGGCCTGCGACAACGGCTGTTATCCAGCAGCGAGTCCACTGCCTGTTGCAGCATACGCTTTTCATTACGAATAATAACTTCGGGCGCATTTAGATCAATCAGCTTTTTCAAGCGATTGTTTCGGTTAATAATACGGCGATACAGATCGTTCAGATCACTGGTCGCGAAGTTATCGCGTTCCAGCAAGACCAAAGGCCTCAAGTCGGGCGGGATAACTGGAACAGCCTCCAACACCATCCACTGAGCCTTGTTGCTGCTGTTTCTAACCTCATTGATTGTTTTAAGACGTTTTGTCAGGTCTTTAATCTTCTGCTGACTATTCGTCTTGGTGATGGCCTCACGCAACTCAAGACTAATAGCCTCAAGATCCATGCCTTCTAGCAATGCACGCACCGCCTCAGCACCCATCAGAGCGCGGAAAGCACTGCCATACTTGGTACTGGCATCCCGGTATTCTTCTTCACTGAGAACTTGCCCTTTTTTCAAAGGACTCTGGCCCGGCTCGGTAACCACATAATCCTGAAAATAGACCAACTTTTCCAGATCAGAGGCCTTCATGCCCAAAATACTGCCAAGACGATTGGGAATCGCCTTGAAGAACCAGATGTGCACCACGGGTGCAGCCAGGTTTATATGCCCCATGCGTTTGCGCCGAACACGACTATGTGTGACCTTGACACCGCAACGATCACAAATAATCCCTTTGAACTTCGTCCCTTTGTATTTGCCGCAAGAACACTCCCAGTCGCGTTCCGGGCCGAATATGCGTTCGCAAAACAGGCCATCTTTTTCTGGTCTGTATGTACGGTAGTTGATCGTTTCTGGCTTTCTTACCTCGCCAAACGACCAACTCCTAATATCATTCGGACTGGCCAACATGATCTTGACCGAACCGTAATCATTGATGCGATCGTAAATATTTCCTAACATCCAAGGCCCCTTGCAATCGATTCGTTTGTTTTAAAGACCTGAACTTCCGAGTCTCTTCTTTTCCAGCTGAATATTCAATCCCAAACCTCGGATCTCATTACACAGCACATCAAAAGACAGCGGCGTTCCGGCCTCCAGCGAGTTACGCCCCTTCACCATAGATTCATAAATCTTGGTGCGACCTTCCACGTCATCACTCTTGACGGTCAGCATCTCCTGAAGGGTATACGCGGCGCCATAGCCTTCCAAAGCCCACACTTCCATTTCGCCAAATCGCTGCCCACCGGTTCTGGCCTTACCACCCAGCGGCTGCTGCGTAATGAGACTATACGGCCCAGTGGCTCTTGCGTGAATCTTATCATCCACCAAGTGGTGCAGCTTCAACATATACATAATACCAATCGTGGTTTTCTGATCCAGCGGTTCACCCGTTCGACCATCATATAATTGCGTCTTAAGGTCCTGAGGCACGTTGACACAAAGTTCGTGTACAGGTGGCATTTCACCTCGTTCCTCATACTCTTTTTTCTTGCGCATCATGGTCTCGGTGGCTTCTTTATTTAAGGCGAATACATCCTTTTCTGTCGCCCCATCAAACACGGGGGTGATAGCATTGAATCCAAGCACCTTGCCAATCCATCCCATATGGGTTTCCAAAATCTGTCCCACATTCATACGACTCGGTACACCCAGTGGGTTCAACAGAATATCCAATGGGCGACCATCTTCCATGAATGGCATATCTTCTTCTGGCATGATCTTGGCAATCACACCCTTGTTTCCATGCCGACCTGCCATCTTGTCACCAATGGACAACGCTCGCTTAATGGCCACGTATATCTTGACCATTTGAAGCACGCCACTGGCCAGTTCATCACCATGTTTCAGTCTTTCAACTCGACGTGCCTTCTCTTCCTGAATGTCAACAATCTTGTTCCAGTAACTGTCGACAATTTTCTTCGCCTCTTTTCTCACTGACGCGGGTTTGATCCACTTGGAATCAAAATTCTCAATCTGCTCATACACCACATCATTGTCTTCACTGGCACCCACATGCTGACGCGTTGAGGCATCGACAATATTGACTTCAAACTTTTCGTGCAGCGTAGCCACCATCTGTCGGAACGTATCGCACTCTTTGGCACGCATTTCTTCCCGAAGGACCTTTATTTCTTCCTGGATGGCCTTTTTCTGCTCAGGTGTCCCCGCACCACGACGCGTAAACAATTCAGTCTTGATCACCACACCTTCATACCCGCTGGGTAATGCAAGCGAATCATTCTTGACGTCTTCTCCGGCACGACCAAAGATCGCGTGCAGGAGTTTTTCTTCCGGTGTCAGCTCAACCTTACTCTTGGGCACAACCTTCCCCACAAGAATATCGCTAGGGCACACTCGCGTGCCCTCCCGAACCACCCCATTCTCATCAAGATTTCTCAACGCCTTCTCGCTCACATTGGGAATATCACGAGTAAACTCTTCCTTACCCAATCTGGTTTCGCGGACTTCGGCCGTGAATTCGTCTATATGAATACTGGTAAAGTTATCGTCTTTACACAATCGTTCGCTCACGATGATGGCATCTTCAAAGTTGAACCCATCAAAAGACACGAACCCGACAAGGGCATTTTGCCCCAGTGCCAGTACACCATGGTCGGTGCCACCGCCATCTGCAATCACCTGACCGGCCTTCACTTCTTCACCCAAACCTACGATAGGTGTCTGATTCAGACAGGTTCTTTCGTTAAGACCAATAAACTTCTCAAGCTTGTGATCTTCCGTATGGTTGATCTCAATATGAGTTGCATCGACAGAGGTTACAATACCATTCTCCCGGGCACGCACCACCATACTCGAGTGCTGACCAACAACAGTCTCCATACCCGTCCCAACGACCGGCATATCGGTGCGTAACAGAGGTACGGCCTGACGCTGCATGTTCGAACCCATGAGGGCGCGGTTTGCATCATCATGCTCAAGAAAAGGAATCAAAGACGCTGACACACCCACAATTTGCTTTGCGGAAATGTCCACATAATCAACCTTGCTCTTATGCACTTGAGCCAGTTCGCCCTCGTCACGGACCAGGACCAGCTCATCCCTAATTTTTCCCGTCTTGGGATCCAACACACTCGGCGGCGCAAAAACGGCCTTCATTTCTTCATCTGCACGCAGATAAACCACTTCCCCCGTGTCTCTCGCATCCGTTATCTTACGATACGGTGTTAGAAGAAACCCGTATTCATCAATCTGTGCGAAGATGGACAAGGACGAAATAAGACCAATGTTGGTACCTTCCGGCGTCTCAATAGGACAGATACGACCGTAATGACTAATGTGAACATCCCGAACCTCAAAACCGGCACGACGACGATTCAAACCACCAGGACCCAAGGCAGACAAGCGTCGTTCGTGGGTCAATTGACTCAGGGCATTAGTCTGGTCAACAACCTGACTCAATTCTCCGCGTCCAAAGAAGTAATTAATACTGCTGGCCACGCTCTTAGAATTGATCAGATCAGCAATTCGAACCTTCACCTCAGCATCACGCTTAATACTCATACGTTCTTGCACGGTTTTTCGAAGCTTCAGCAGGCCTTTTCGAATTTCATCTGCAGCCAACTCATCTATAGTGCGTAAGCGGCGATTGCCCAAGTGGTCAATATCATCTACTGCACCCTTATTAAGACGCAAGTCCAAGATATAGCGCACCGTATTGAGAAAATCTTCGGGCCTGAGAGTCATTTCCTCTTCGTCAACCGTCTGATCAAACTTACGATTGAGACGGAAACGCCCCACCTTGCCCAAACGATAACGGTTCGGATCTGAAAATTTCTCGAAGAAGAAAGATTTCGCCTTATCCTGATTAGGCGGATTGCCCGGCCTTAGCCGCATGTAAAACTTGAGCAGGGCCTTTTCGTGGCTTTCACAATCATCTTCAGCAAGGGTATTGAGAATAATGGCATCGCGTACCACTGTAACGACTTCCAATTCCTTCAATTCACTCGCCTGAATCAAAGCGATCTTATCAGCCAGTTGAACACCGGCTTTAATCAGAATCTCACCCGTCTCAGTATCCACAACAGGGCCGACGGTCCACATAGTCGGCTCCAACTTCTTCACTTTCACCATTTTTGTGTCATAGAACAAGCGAATAAGATCTTCTGTCGTGCTAAATTTCTCGTTCACAGCCCTCAGAAAAACGGTGGCCGGAATCTTGCTGGATTGGTCAATCTTGACGACCATGACATCCTTGGGCGTCACACCAATCTCGATCCAACTTCCCCGTTCCGGAATAATACGGCCGCCATGCAGAACCCGGTCGCCTTCTTTACTTTCCACCAGAAAGTCGACACCAGGGCTTCGATGAAGCTGACTGACAATCACGCGAATGGCACCATTGACGATAAACTCACCGCCGCCAACCATCACCGGGATCTCTCCCAGATAAATGGCTTGCTCTGCCAGATCCTCGCCTTCACCACTTTTTAAACGGCAAGTCAACTTGAGGGGATAGGCATAGGTCAATCTCAGTTGTCGACATTCTCTAGGCGTATAGTGCGGCTTCTCCAGCTCATAGAAGACGTACTCCAACCGCATCTTTTTGTCATAACTTTCGATTGGAAAGATCTCTCTAAACAGAGCTTCCAAGCCAAAGTCACCTCTTTGAGTGGGCGGTACATCAAACTGCAGGAACTTGTCAAAACTAGCCCTCTGAACCGCCACCAAATTAGGGATTTCTACAGCATCTTTAACTCTACCGAAATCACGAAAGGTCTTTGAAACCATCAGCTACTCCCACCATCAACCTTAATCTTCATCACTCAGACTAAACACCCTACTGCGGTAGAATGCAAAAAAAAGGAGAGACTAGGTTTAGGCCAATTCAACGACTGCGCCGGCTGCTTCAAGCTGCTGCTTTACGGTATCAGCCTCTTCCTTGGACAGACCTTCTTTAACTGGCTTGGGCAAGTTGTCCACCAAACCCTTGGCTTCTTTCAGACCCAATCCGGTGATGGCCCGAACTTCCTTAATGACTTGAATCTTCTTATCGCCAAATTCTTTGAGGATCACATCGAATGAGCTCTTTTCTTCAGCCTCTTCGCCACCACCCGCAGCAGGGCCAGCCATCATAACAGCACCCCCAGCAGCCGCTTCAATATCGTATTCATCCTTGAGATAATCAACAAGCTCTTTGGCTTGCATTAGCGTTAAAGCAACAATCTTATCACCCAACTCTTTGATCTCTGCACTGAATGTTTTTGCTTCGTCAGACATTATATGTGTACTCCTGAAACCTTGCGCTTGGCAGTAGCCGAAACTCCACTGTTCCGTTTAACCCTAAACGGGGCAGCCACACAAGCCATTAGTATTGTTGATTTATATTACTTAGAAATGGGCTATACGCCAATATTATGCCGCATCTTTCTCGGCGTTTTCAATGACAGTCTTTACACAACCGGCAATCTTGGAGCTTGGACCCACCAAAGCACCCGCGATTTGGGACGCAGGCGACATCGCACAGGCAGCAATTTGTGCGTGTAATTCACGTCTGGTCGGCATCTTGGCAAGTGCTTGCGCAGCCTTACCATCTAATACCATACCATCCAAAAAGGCCCCCTTGAACTGAATCGCCTTGACCTTCTTGGCCCAATCAAAAAGTTCCTTGGCAGCATCCACAATACTGTCGCCACCATAGGCCACAGCACATGGACCGCTAAACAAGCCGCAGGCTGACTCCATCTCTTTACTACGCAGAGCCCTTCTAAACAACGAGTTCTTGACAACAAACATTTCAACGCCCTTTTCCTTGAGCTCGCCTCTCATGACGTTATTTGCGACGCCTGGCACACCCATCAGATTAAAAACGATGAATTCTTTGACATCGCCGTCAGTGACCCTTTGCTCTAATTCGCCTTGAATCAATTCTTTAACGTACTTGCTCATATTTCACCTGTGTATCATCAAATCGGATTTGGCAATCCGGTTATCGACGTCATGTTTTGTTGCGTCAAACGCTGACCTGAACCCCTGGGCTCATGGTTGCAGACAAAGACACTTTCTTAATATACGTCCCTTTGGCTGCGTTTGGTTTCATCTTCTTTATATGGTTGATGAACGCATCCGCGTTTTCTACAAGCTTGTTGTTATCAAAACTTTGCTTGCCAACGATCACATGCACATTCCCGCCGGCATCATTCCTGAATTCCACCTTGCCTGCTGCAAATTCACCCACAGCCTTGACCACTTCATTGGTCACGGTACCATTTTTGGGTGAGGGCATTTTTCCCTGTGGCCCCAAGACGCGTCCAAGCTTTCCCACTTTTCCCATCACACGGGGAGACGCAATGGCCACGTCAAAATCAAGCCAGCCCCCAGTGACCTTTTCGACCAACTCGTCGCAACCCGCTTCAATAGCGCCAGCGGCCTTAGCCGCTTCAGCCTCCGAGTCATCGCAGAACGCAACCACTTTACGCTGCTTACCAGTCCCATTAGGCAGCGAAATAGCGCCACGGATGAGCTGATCAGCTTGCTTGGGATCAATACCAAGCTGCATAACCAGTTCAACAGTCTGATCAAACTTAGCGGTATCGAATGACTTAATCTTCTCAACTGCTGCAGCTAAGCCTAAAACCTCTTTGCTCGCTTTTTCGGCCGCACTACTGTATTTTTTACTTCTTGATTTCATGATTCACGTCTCGTATTAAAAATAGATCAGCGCCAAAGGCCTGACCGCTACTCAACTTCAATACCCATACTACGTGCTGTACCACGGATGATCATCATGGCATTGTCCACATCGTGTGCATTCAGGTCAGCCATCTTTGTTTCAGCAATCTTTCGAACCTGATCCACAGTCACAATACCCACTTTTTCCTTGTTTGGTACGCCACTGCCTTTGGCGATTTCAGCGGCCTGCTTTAACAGGACTGACGCCGGCGGGCTCTTTACTTCAAAAGAAAAGCTCTTGTCCGTATACACACTAATGACCACGGGTACGAGCGTTCCATTAAGTTCTCTCGTGCGATCATTAAACTGTGAAACAAACTGCCCGATATTCACACCATGTTGGCCCAATGCAGGTCCAATGGGGGGCGCCGGCGTTGCCTGCCCGCCCTTAGCCTGTAGTTTTATAGTTGTAGCAACTTCTTTGGCCATTGTTATCCTTTATCTAAACTCAACAAGAATTCAAACTATAGTTTTACCGCTTCATACCACAAACACGGCCACATCTAAACTTTTTCGATCTGCCAATATTCAATATCAAGCGGCGTGCTCCTGCCAAAAATCGTGACAATGACCTTGACAATACCACGCTCAGCGTCAATCGAATCAACGGTGCCCTCAAAATTCTCAAAAGCACCTTCCCTTATCTTGATTTGATCGCCCTTCTGAAACTCCACCTTAATACTGGGTGTTTCTTCCGGTTTATCAGAATCAAACATCATTTTGGCAACATCCGTGTCACGCATTGGCGTGGGCATACCTTGAGTCCCAATAAAATCACCCACACCGGACGTGCTCTTGATTAAAAACCAAGCGTCGTCCGGCACTTTGCCCTCTTCCGTGGCTTGCATTTCCATGAACACATAACCGGGATATAGTTTCCTACGATGCACAGTCTGCTTGCCCGCACGAATACGCTTCACATGCTCGGTCGGCACTTCAATCCGGCCTATAATTTCGAACAAGCCGTCCTTTTCGACCTTAAGGGCCAGTGCATCCCTGACCTGAAGCTCCCTATTCGCGGCAACTCGCAATACATACCACTGCATCGTATCGTTCCATTTCTAGTTTAAATCGGCCTTACACTTACCATCACGCCTTGGCTCAACTAGCCAAGCAATTGGGTAAATAATGCTTGGAACAGAAGGTCCGTTGCACCGAGCAACCCGGCCATAATAATCACCACCGCAATCACAATCACGGTCGAAGCAATGATCTCTTGCTTGCTGGACCAACTGACTTTCTTCAGCTCGCCTTCCGCTACGATCATAAAATCAGCCAGCGACGGCTTATTAATCAGCCAGAACACACCATAGCACAACAAGGCAAACACTCCAGCCGGTACAAAATAGACAACCCATTCATTCAGGTCAGTGCCAGCAAGTTTCTTATAGAGCTGAAGGCATCCAATGCCAACGATGGTGGCCGCAATCAACGCAGACCACAAACGTGTATTCTTGCCTTGACCCCGTTTATATATCTGAAGTCCCATACAAGCGTTCCTATTCCCGATCAAACTTTCTGTTTACAATAAACAGGCCAGGGAGGAGTTGAACCCCCAACCTTCGGTTTTGGAGACCGACGCTCTGCCAATTGAGCTACTGGCCTAACACATATTCCGAAAAGGGTATTGCCACATAACGTCTATTTACGACGAATCTTATGTACGGTATGTTTTCTTTCGGTTTTGCAGAATTTCTTCAATTCAATCTTGGGCGTCCCCTCAGCCACACTGACACTGGTGCGGTAATTGCGTTGTTTGCAATCTTTACACTCAAGCCAGACATTCTCTCTTTTACTTTTCTTCTTGGCCATTATTTCTTACCCAATCATCTCATAAAGTATAATACTAAGTGACCCCGTACAGTGACAGGGCCACTTGGCTATTGTCTTGAATTTATTGATTAAACCCTTATGATCCGGATTCAATTTATTCCAGGACTTTGGTGACAACACCGGCACCCACAGTACGACCGCCTTCGCGAATTGCAAAGCGAAGACCCTCTTCCATGGCGATGGGTGCAATGATCTCGACATCCATAGTCACGTTATCACCAGGCATACACATCTCAGCCTTACCACCATCAGATCCCAGAAGGCCATGAACTGCACCAGTGACGTCTGTAGTTCTGAAGTAAAATTGCGGTTTGTAACCGGCAAAAAATGGAGAGTGGCGACCCCCCTCTTCTTTGGTCAGAACATACACTTCACCCAAGAACTTGGTGTGAGGCTTAATACTGCCAGGCTTGGCAACCACTTGACCTCTTTCAAGATCGGTCTTTTCAACACCACGAAGAAGTAGGCCAACATTGTCGCCCGCTTGACCTTCGCCAAGCGTCTTGTTGAACATTTCAACGCCCGTGCATACCGTCTTGAGAACGTCTGGCTTGATACCCACGACTTCAACATTGTCGCCGATCTTAACCTCGCCACGCTCAATACGACCCGTACCCACAGTACCACGACCCTTGATACTGAAAACATCTTCAACCGGCATCAAGAAGGGCTTGTCAATGGCACGTGCTGGCGTGGGGATGTAGTCATCAACAGCCGCCATCAGCTCGTCAATGCATGCACCCTTTGCGTCATCGGCGCCTTCACTGTTCATGGCAGCCAGAGCTGACCCTCTAATAACGGGCGTGTCATCGCCTGGGAATTCATACTTACTGAGCAGCTCACGGATTTCCAAGTCAACCAGATCCAAAAGTTCCTCGTCATCGACCTGATCCACCTTGTTCATGAACACCACGATACTTGGCACGTTTACCTGACGAGCCAGGAGGATGTGCTCGCGAGTCTGAGGCATGGGGCCGTCACTTGCAGCTACAACCAGAATCGCACCGTCCATCTGAGCAGCACCGGTAATCATGTTTTTGATATAGTCAGCATGGCCTGGGCAGTCAACGTGAGCATAATGACGATTTTCAGTCTCATACTCAACGTGTGCAGTGTTGATGGTAATGCCGCGTTCCTTTTCTTCAGGGGCATTATCAATTTCGTCGAACTTTTTAGCGACCATTCCGGACTTCTGGGCCAATCGCATTGTAATTGCTGCTGTTAAGGTTGTCTTACCGTGGTCAATATGACCAATTGTACCAACATTAACATGCGGTTTCGTTCTTTCAAATACAGCCTTTGCCATTTTTTACTAAACCTCCAATACTTCATTGGTTTGGCAATTACCACTGGACCGTCTTGCCAAGCTCACTAACAATGTTTTTCGATTTCAATTACTTACATTTACGCCCGCTATCCTGCCATTGCAGATAGGGCGAATTTTACACTTAAATTATTTCAAAGCTGCTGATGGGATTCGGACCCATGACCTCGTCCTTACCAAGGACGCGCTCTACCAACTGAGCCACAGCAGCAAGCATAATATTAAAACTGACACAAACACGCAAGCGCTTGTGTCCCAGTTATTTATGTCGGCATTTTACCCTGTCGTTCAGGTACCTTACACAACATCTGCTTGCACTGCAGCTGCTTCAATTGTGTCTAGCCTGTTGCGTAAATCGTGTAGGATACTGGATCGCCCATAAATTGCAAACAGAAAAAGGGTAATTTCTTGCAAAAAAGGCTAAAAAGGTTCAACGGCCAGCGCCGTGATGAAATTGCGTATGAAGATTTATGGCATGCTAACTCGGTGTGTTCGTGTCTGAGGGTACTTTGGAAGTCGTGGTTTCAATTGACAACCAGAGTGATCGAACCTTCTCCCACTCGGGTCTGCCATCCACCGTTTTGATTGTTTTCAGTACAGATTGCACCACAGCTCGTGGATTTTTCCCTTCTGAGATATCCGCCAGAAAGGTGTTTACTGCCTTCACAAATGTGTCGGACTGGCCCAGGTCACGCACTTTTAGCTCGCTTCTCAAAATGGCCGACGCCTCCGGAACTCGTCCAGTCTTCAGCTCAAGCCCAAGCAAACGCGATTGAATTTCACCCTTCTCATCCTGCTTTACCAGAGTAGCAAGCTTTGCAAGATGTGTCCTGCCCATCTCCAGATCACCCGTTCCAATGCGGAAATCGGCAAATGCGCGAGTTACTTTGATGAGTAACGCCGGAACCCCCTCAGCCCTGGACAACGCGACTTCCAGGAATTGCTGCCACTGCGAGTTGCTGAGTTTCCCCTTTGTTTTTAACGCCGTGAACCTGTCATAGCTTTGATCCACTACTTCGGCCTCAGATCGACTCAAAATGGTCAACACGGCTTGCCACGCCGCATCCACCTCTGTACCGGCCTCTAGTCTTGCAAGAAGCCACGTAAAGTCCTGTTCAGTCCCTACTTTTTGCGATAACGTGATGACGCGTGTCCTAACATTGCTGCTGCCATCATTGGCTAACCTGACTTTTAAGTCCTTGAGGGCTTGAATCTGGTCAACACTGATCAATCCTTGAATGGCTTCCTCTCGTACCAAAGAAGATTTATCCTCTAAGCAACTGTCAAATAGGGGTTTATACAGAAGTCTTGCCTGTCGCTTGCACCCGCTGGGATTGGCACACAACAAAGCCATCGTTCTGAGCAATTTTTTCTTTATCACCTCGTTGCCCGGCACTTCACGCTCAAATCTCGATTTAAGCAAAGCCAAATAGGTATCGATCTCGGCCTCTGTAAGACCGTTTTTCTCAAGTAGCCGGCCGATGACATCGGCACCCTTTACGACTTCGTCCTGACTTGTTTCTGCCAGAAATTTCGCAGCCCATTTTAAAGTCTGAGCCTTAATCTTATCAGGCACCCCTTCATCGACCAATGCAGTCCTGCAGGCCTCTCCCAGTGCTGAAAATAGCTTAACGCGAACGTCCGCTTCTTTTTCATTGTCGAGTTGCTGAATCAAAACGCCTGCCGAATCAATTTTTACAATATAGAAAAGCTGCGTGGCGGCATTAAGCCGAACCAACTTCTCTGAATCGGAAATCAGGCCTTTCAATACAGGCGTGAGGCTGTCAGGCAACTCCGTATTGGCCTGGTTACGCCATTTATAGACCTGATCAATAGCCCAGAGCTTCCGAAATGACTGCGGCGCTTTCAGGTGCTCAAGCAAAAGTGTTTCTCTCGCAGCCGTATCTCCTTGACCATAGTGTTTGCTCAAGACTTCTATATACAACTGTTTCAGCTTCTCCACTTGAGCACGTTCGGCCTTTAGCTTCTGATCTTGCTGAAATACCCAGTCTCTAAGAAACTCATCCTTGCTCTTGCGTTTCAGCTCACCTACGATGCGCAGTCTTTCGCTGGCGTTGCCCCCCAGGGGAATGCTGGGCCAGTTTGATCGCAGAATCTCTCTGGCTGCTTCGGAGACCTTTGAGTCATTGTCGTCCAAAAGCCCGAGCAACACGATGGGAGCCCGCTTGTCATGGCGAAACCTAAGCGCATTCATGACGTTGAGTCGAATCGAAACATCCAGGGCACTATTGTAGACCACGGCTTCAATGGGAGGGCCTACCATGTTGTAGTCATATATGAGTAAAGCCTCTGCTGCCAAAGCAGTGGCTTTCTGCTCACCCTCTTTGATCACGGTAAGCAGGGGCTCGATAAACTGGGCCTTGTTCGAGATCCCGCTGTCTGATCTGCCCCTGAATTGGCTTAAGGCCTTACAAACGGCGGCTCTGGCATCTGCATTCTCCGGGCTCTTTAACGCATTCAACACGGCTTGGCGAGCTCTGGGATCTTGGCTCTTGAGCATGATGTTGGCCGCCAGCATACGCATTTGCTCTGTCGTGCCTGTTAACAAGGCGATCTTATTGATTTCCAGTTGCGAATCATCACTGGTGGCAGTCGCCGCTTCAGGCGGAGTATCTTTCGCTTTAACCTGCGTATCGCAACTTGCACTCGCAAGCACTAACACGCCGAACATAAGTAAACTGGGCAACTTCATATACTCTTGAGCCTGCTTTCTCAAGCATCTTATTGCTATTTTTACAATGCAGTCACTGCTATCTTCTTAAATTTAAGTCAATCCTGCTGAGCCTGCAATAGACAATCACAACATAAGTGAAAACAAATGAAAAAAAAACAAATCATCCCCAACATCTTGGGGCCTCGGGCTACTGCCGGGGATGAAACTGTTTATGGATACTTCTCAACCGATCCTGATCCACGTGTGTATAAATCTGAGTCGTTGCAATATCCACGTGACCCAACATCTCTTGGAGACTTCTAAGGTCTGCGCCACCCGATAGAAGATGGGTCGCGAAACAATGCCTCAAGGTATGAGGCGTGATACTCCCAGGCATTCCGGCCCTAAGCGCATACTTCTTTACGAGTCTCCATACTTCAATACGCCCCAGAGGTCTGCCTGTTCGACTTAGAAGTACATAGCCCTCACTTTTCAGGCCTAGTAGCTCAGGTCTCTGACCCTCTAAATAGGCTTGAACTGCCTTGATGGCAGCACCACCCAGGGGAATAACACGTTCGCGTCGGCCTTTTCCAAAACACCTCAGATATCCCACCTTTAGATTTAGGTCCTGAAGGGTTAGCCCCGACACTTCACTTGCTCGCATACCCGTGGCGTACAACAACTCAAGAAGCGCCCGATCTCGCAGATAGTAGGCATCCTCCTCACAGGGGGAATTGATGAGATCCATAACCTGGTCCCGGCTGCAAATCTTGGGTAACCTCTGCCAAATTTTGGGCGTATCGAGTTGATTTGACAAGTCGTCTTGCACCCACCCATTGAGTTTCCCATAGCGGAGCAAAAGGCGAACTGAAACTTGAAAACGCTTAATTGTGTTTTCGCTACTTCCCTGCTCTGACAGGACCCGCATATACTCCAGAATGAGATATGGATCAATCTTTTTCAATTGATCGATCTGAGCTTCCTGGCAAAACATCAGAAAACCCTTGAGATCACGACCATAAGCCAGCGTTGAATTCACCGAAAGCCCGGCTTCAATGGTTAAGTAATCGAGAAAACACTTTACCATGTCACCTAAGGGGAGGCACATAAGTCGTTCATTTAGCAATTGACTCTGAATTGAAGACATAGGATTGACAACCACAATCATAAATTAAACATCCAAACCAACTCTTAGGAGTGTGTCGGAGAACCCGGCGTTAAGGCCCGAGAGCGAGCAATTTTAATCTCTGGCAAGGACGGCGAAGCAGCCTATGTTGGTTTTATAGGCGATACAGCCGGACGCAGTCCAGAGATTAAAAGGGCCGCTCGAAGCCAGTCCGGTTCTCCGACAGGCTCCTAGAAGTCTTATCGGCTGACCCAAACCCCTCTCTTTAACCTTCCCGGCAGGCTCAATCTTATTAGGCAGCCAGATTTTACGAAGTAACAAGGTCTCTGCTATTCAAGCCTGTTTTTTTGCATGGAGATCATTTTGTCATTCACCCATAAAAAAATGGAGCATCAAGAAGAGCGTCCGAAAAGAAAACCTCTCCATATGTCATCTACGGGCAATTGAACCTTGTCGGCCCCATGTGATCGGACTATAATTACGGCCTAACTGCGAAATATGAACTGGTAAGGATACTAAGAACTTATGAGAACACTCACGCAATGCATGCTCTGCTTTTGTGCCTTAGCAACTTTGGCTGGGTGCTCTGGGCAAACCTACTATAGTGACCCCCAACAAAGCCAGGCCATGACGTTCCCGAACACAAACACACTTGAAACCATGCATATAGCCGAAAAAATCCTTGGACAGATGCATTTTTCTATCCATCAAATGGATACTTCGACGGGCACCCTTGACACGAACCCCCTATCGGGTGCCCAGTTTTTCGAGTTTTGGCGTAAAGACGCGGCCAATTCCAAAAGTCTGACTGACTCTTCGCTTCACACGCTCAGACGATCTGTCAGATTGGATTTCACGGAACAAGACAGCAGTACGGTAGTCACTTGCCACGTCCTCACTGAACGTCTAAGTCTGCCCAGTCGAGAGATCGCAGGGCACTCCAGTGCCTATAGTATGCTAACTGATGGCACGCCCTCGGCACCCACCATGCAACTGAGTCAGACGCAAAAGGATCAGATGGCCTGGATCTCTCTGGGATACGACCCGGATCTGGCTCAATCCATACTATACCACATTGAAACAGAACTCACGGAAATGACAGCTGCAGATTAAATGCCATAAAAAGTAAGGACATGTATGAAAGTATTAGTGTGCGGCGGTGCGGGATATATTGGGAGCAATATGATCGCTCTCTTGGCTGACAAAGGACACACGCCGGTTGTATTTGACAATCTTTGCAAAGGCCACAAAACCGCGATTGGTAAGGCTCAATTCATACAGGGCGACCTAGCTGACTATGACCTACTCGTCAAAACCCTGAGAGACGAGAAAATTGAGGCTGTCATGCACTTTGCAGCCTTCATTGAAGTGGGAGAATCTGTCCAGGAGCCACTTCGATACTACCACAACAACGTCTGTAACACCCACACAGTGCTCAACGCCATGGAGACCACAGGCGTCAACAAATTCGTGTTCAGCAGTACCGCCGCAACATATGGCATGCCAACTGACGTCCCGATCACAGAAACCCTGGCCAAAAATCCTATCAATCCCTACGGAGAAACCAAATGGGCCGTGGAAAGAATGCTTCACTGGCAATCACAAACGGGCAAGCTCAACTATGCGGCCCTGCGATATTTTAATGCGTGTGGCGCTGGCAAAGAAAGCACCCTTGGCGAAGACCACCGACCAGAATCTCATCTCATTCCCTTGATTATCCAGGCTGCGATGGGCAAGCGTGAGGACATCAAGATATTCGGTTCAGATTATGACACCCCCGATGGCACATGCATTCGTGATTACATTCACATCGAAGACCTGTGCAAAGCCCATCTCCTGGCCCTGGACAAACTCAGCACAGAATCAGAATTGGTCTTCAACCTTGGCAACGGGAATGGCTATTCTGTGCGTCAAGTCATTGATACGGTTAAAGAAGTCTCCGGCAGAGACTTCAAGGTCACAGAACTGCCTCGGCGTGCAGGAGATCCAGCCATTCTAACAGCCGACCCCACCAAAGCAAACACTGAACTGGGTTGGCACACAACCTACAGGGACCTTAGAGACATTGTAGAAACAGCCTGGAAATTCCATACCCAAATGCCAAACGGCTATCCAGACTAGGGCAAACAGGACTTCTGCAAAAAGCCCTGTGGTGTACAGTTTTTAGTAGGCGGTTTTCAGAAAAATGTGTTTTTGCCACTACATACTGGCATCTGAAAACTGAAAACTGAAAGTTAAACACAAAGATCGCGAGGCGTTAAACCCTCTATAGAAAAAAAGGAAAAGGACATGAGTTCAGTTTTAATTGGAATTGACCTGGGCGGTACCAATATAAAAGTCGCCTGTTTTGACATGGATCTTACACTGTTGACCAAAACCTCAGTCACAACCGGCGCTCACATGGGACCTGAAGTTGTCGTAGATCGAATCTGTCTGGCGATTGGGGACTTGCTCGCCCAACAAGGTCTGAACCTGACAAACCTCGTCGGCGCAGGCATTGGTGTGCCAGGCCCAGCAGACTATCGGGCGGGTATCATTATTAAATCAACCAACATGCCGGCATTCCAAAATGTGCCCATGAAACGCATGCTGGAAGACAAGCTCAAATGTTCAGTGGCCTTTGACAACGATGGCAATGTCGCCTGCTATGGTGAATTTTCCGTGGGGGCTGGAAAAGACATTGACGATATGGTCTTCTTTACACTGGGTACAGGAATCGGCTGCGGCATCGTCAGTCAAGGCAAGTTGATTCAGGGCGCCACGGGCAATGCCGCTGAAGTGGGACACATGATCGTAGCCCCGGAAGGTGAAACCTGCAATTGCGGACAACAGGGATGTGTTGAGGCCATTGCGTCGGCCAGCAACACGGCCCGCCGTGCCACCGCCGCAGTGAAGGCGGGTGACCCATCCAACCTCAAGCAGGTCCTGGACAACCATGGCGAAATTACCTGCAAAGACGTTTACCAACATCTGGCCCAGGGCGATGCCCTTGCCACACGTATCACCGATGAAACACACAAAGCCCTGGCCATCATGTGCGTCAACATGCTTCATGTCATAGACCCGGCTTGTATCGTATTTGCCGGCGGCATGATCGCGGCAGGTGACACCCTGCTCAATGGCATTCGCAATCATTTCGACAAGAGAATGTGGACACTCCGAAAAGAAAGCGTCAAACTCGTTTTTGCCTCGCTTGGAGAGGATGCTGGCGTTATCGGCGCAGCCGCATTGGCACGGGATACAGTGTAACCTCCAAGACACAAAGGAGTCTAGTCATGCTCAGTCTCAAAAAGCAAGAAGTATGGTTTGTCACAGGCAGTCAGAATCTGTATGGAGAAGAAACACTCAAACAGGTGGCGGAAGATTCAAAAAAAATCGCCCACACCTTGTCCCGCTCCAATAAGATACCCGCCAAAATCCTATTCAAACCCACTGTCACCACACCGGAGGCCATCACGGAACTGTGCGTCAAGGCCAATGCCTCTGCCCATTGTATGGGTCTGATCTGTTGGATGCACACCTTTAGCCCTGCCAAGATGTGGATTTCAGGACTCAAGGTCTTGAACAAGCCCTTTGTCCATCTGCACACCCAGTTTAATCGAGACATTCCCTGGGACAGTATCGATATGGACTTCATGAATCTCAACCAGTCTGCGCACGGCGGTCGAGAATTCGGTTTCATCTGCACCCGTCTTAGAAAAAACCGCAAAGTCATCGTCGGTCACTGGCAAGAGCCCAACGTAAAAAAGCAACTCGGCACCTGGGTCCGAGCTGCTTCGGCGTATCACGATTTACAGGGCGCAAAGTTTGCCCGCTTTGGAGACAACATGCGTGAAGTTGCCGTCACCGAAGGGGACAAGGTTGAGGCCCAGAAATGCTTTGGCTACTCAGTTAATGGCTATGGCATAGGTGACCTGGTCGCCGTGGTCAATGACATCTCTGACGCCCAGGTAGATCGCCAGGTCAAAGATTACGATGCACAATACGAAGTCGTCAGTGCCGGTCGTGATGGCGGTAAAAAACGTGAGTCTGTCTACGAAGCAGCTCGCATCGAACTGGGCATGAGAGCCTTTTTAGAAGCCGGTGACTTTGCAGGCTTCACCACAACATTTGAAAATCTCTGCGGCCTCAAACAATTGCCAGGCCTGGCCGTACAACGTCTCATGGCTGATGGGTATGGCTTTGGCGCAGAAGGTGATTGGAAAACAGCCGCCCTGGTTCGGGCCATGAAGGTCATGGGACAAGGACTCCCCGGTGGCACAAGCTTTATGGAAGACTATACCTATCACATGGAACCAGGCAACCAGAAGGTCCTGGGCGCCCACATGCTTGAAATCTGCGCTTCCATCGCCGATGGCAAACCCACGCTGGAAGTGCATCCTCTGGGCATTGGAGGCAAGGCTGACCCTGTACGGCTCGTGTTTAATGTGGCCCAGGGGCCAGGGCTCAATGCCTCGCTCATTGATATGGGCAATCGGTTCCGGATGGTGGTCAACACCGTGGATGTAGTCAATCCAGAAGTCAACCTGCCCAAGCTGCCAGTGGCACGTGTCCTCTGGACGCCTCAACCAGACCTTGCCGTGGGCGCAGGTGCCTGGATTCACGCAGGCGCCGCGCACCACTCGGGCTTCTCCATGGCAATCACACCCGAGCATATGGAAGATTTCTCTGACATGTGCAACCTCGAATATGTGGAGATCAACAAGGACACCACCATCACAGACATCAAAAACCAGCTCCGCTGGAACGAAATCTACTATATGCTCGCCAAAGGCCTGTAGTGAATTCTCACTATTATTTTAGGAGCAGTGACAATGTACTCTAGACGTGATTTTCTCAAGGGTGTGGGCAGTGTTTTAGCGGGCACCTGCCTGGTAGGTTGCAGACCGCTCAGTCATGGGGCCAAGAACGCAAGCCGTCCCAACATCATTCTTATCATGTCAGATGACATGGGCTTTTCAGATATCGGGTGCTACGGCAGTGAGATTTCCACACCCACCCTGGATGGACTGGCCGCCGAGGGTCTGCGATTCTCCCAGTTCTACAACACAGCACGCTGTTGTCCCACTCGGGCATCACTTTTGACGGGGCTCTACCAACACCAGGCCGGGGTGGGGCATATGATGAGTGATGACAAACTCCCGGCATACAGAGGCAACCTCAACACACATTGCATGACCATTGCCGAGGTCATGAAAGGGGCAAAATATCGCACGTACATGGCAGGAAAATGGCATGTCACCCAACACATCAAACCTGATGGCGACAAACACAACTGGCCTCGCCAACGCGGGTTTGACCGATTCTTCGGCACCATTCATGGGGCAGGGAGTTTTTATGATCCCAACTCCTTGACAGTGGACAACACACAAATTGTCCCCTGGAAGGATTTCTACTACACCGAAGCCATCAGTGACTATGCGGTGAAGTATATCAAGGAACACCAGACAGAAGATCCGTTCTTTATGTATGTGGCTTATACCGCAGCACACTGGCCCATGCATGCCCGGCCCAAAGACATGGCCAAATATAAAGGACGCTATAAAGATGGCTGGGACGCCCTGCGTAAAGAACGTCACGCCCGCCTCAAAACATTGGGCTTGGTTTCGGCCGATTCGACTTTAACATCACGTGACTCCCGGATACCGGCCTGGGAAGACGAACCCAATAAGCCCTGGCAGGAAGCCCGTATGGAAACCTATGCCGCCATGGTGGACAACATGGACCAGGGCATCCATCGTATTGTCCAATCCCTCAAGGATCAGGGCAAATTTGAGAACACGCTGATCTTCTTCTTGCAGGACAATGGGGGATGTGCCGAAGAATACGGCTCGCAGGGACGTATCAAACCTGACCCCTCCAAGCCTGTCACACTCAAACCCATGCAACCAGGCGAACTACAGACACGCATGCAACCTCAGGTCACACGAGACGGTCGCCCTGTACGCACAGGCAAGGGGGTTATGCCGGGTCCTTCTGACACCTATATTGCCTATGGCAAGGGGTGGGCCAATGC
Organism: uncultured Pirellulales bacterium; assembly: GCA_964494325.1. Taxonomy (GTDB): domain Bacteria; phylum Planctomycetota; class Phycisphaerae; order Sedimentisphaerales; family Anaerobacaceae; genus JAIPFM01. The sequence goes on along the minus strand of CAZBTJ010000013.1, from coordinate 14,589 downwards.
CAGCAATACGCCCTTTCGCCTGTACAAGCACTGGGTTCACGAGGGCGGCATCAGCACGCCCTTGATTGTCCACTGGCCCGAAGCAGTCCAGAAAAAAGGTGCCCTGTGTCATCAACCGAGCCACCTGATTGACATCATGGCCACCTGTGTCGATGTCAGTGGTGCGTCCTATCCCACTCAATTCAAGGACCAGACGATTCATCCGCTGGCCGGAAAAAGCCTGGTGCCAGCCTTCCACAATCGCCCCATTAACAGGGAGGAAGGGTTATTCTGGGAACATGAAGGCAATCGAGCGGTCCGTCTGGGACACTGGAAGCTTGTGTCAAAATATCCTGGCCCATGGGAACTGTACAATATTGAGCAGGATCGCTCGGAAACAAAAGACCTCAGCAAACAACATCCAGAGGTCGTCGGACAATTAAAAGCGATGTATGAGGCGTGGGCCAAACGATGTCAGGTCATGCCGTGGAAGGCATTGATCCAACATCGGAAAGACCGAAGGTAGGTCATGCTTTGGCGACATAAAACATGCCGCCAAAGCATGCACAAAATCTCATCTGCCCCTATAGGGAGAGCAGGTAGTTTTCTAAATCTTTGATCTCTCGATCAGTCAGATCCGCCGTTTTTCCGTGTTTTTGAGATGTGTTAAATTGAGTTAATACATCTTTGATTGTCACAGCGCGACCGTCATGCAGATAGGGTCCTGTACGCCAGACTTCCACGAGGGTGGGCGTGTCAAAAGCCATTCCTTCTTCGCGTCCCGCGCCTGTGTTCACATTGTATTTGCGTTTATCCGTATGCAACGTGCCTGAGTGACAGGTGTGGCATCTGGCCTTGGTAAAGACTTTTTGGCCTCGACGTGCCGATGCACTGAGCTTCCCGCGTAACAGGTACGGGCTGGGCACTGGGGTCAATGATTTCAGATACGCGTCAATGGCTTGAGCTTCGGAGTCTGGCCTGACAACGAACTGGATGTGTCGAATGCCTGCCCTGACGGCCTCTTCTGCAGTCGCACGCACACCGAGACTCATCACGGGTGGCGTCTCGTGGGATAGCAGCAGACTCCGCGTATTCTTGGGATTGCCCAGACCATCATTGAGAAGATCCCAGTTCAAGGCATCAACCCTGCCCTCATGGGTATGACAACTGGCACAGCTTTGCCAGGCCTGAAAACACAGACCCGCATCGTTAAACAACATTTCGCCCTGACGAACGAACGTCTTGGCTTCAGTGCCACCCAGGGCCTGTGAACGAACTGCTGGCCGGCTCTTATCTGACAAATCTACCGTACCCAATGAATCACTGTAATACTCAGCCACTAATATCCGGGACTGATCAATCACCAAAGCACGCGGCCCTTTACCGGACAGCTTGATCCGCTGCTTAATGCCTGTCAAAAATGACAGATCATTGGGCACATCCGATGCAGAACTGGAAACGTGTGTGACCTTTTCACCCGAAGCCGCGCCGGCCAATCGCTCGTGCAAAATCTTGCGGTCAATGACGCTGATTTCATCGGTACCTGCATGAGACACCACCAACGACTTTCCGTCATCAGTACAGCCAATGCCCCAGGGATTAGCTGCACCCAAGCCCACGTCATCCAACAGGACCGTATTAACGACTTTCCTGGTCACAGTATCGATAATGGTGACTGCATTGGTATTCATCCAGCCTCGCTCGAGTTGCGTGGTGGGTAATTGATACCGAGCCAGAATATGTGTGGCATAGGCATAATGCCCATCCGGAGAAAAGCAGATGCCCTGAAGTTGATTCGACCCATTGGGCAGCATCAGTGACGCCACAACCTGGTTCTTCGCAGGATCAATCACAGACACCACGCAGGCGGTATACGCCCCATTAGACGGACTTTGCGGAAGGGCATTGAGCACATACAACCCTCGACTGCTCGACGTCATGGCGGCTGCAATAGGCTCTCGCACGACAGGAATGGATATGCCTTTTTTGTAGTTTTCGAGATTGAATACAGTCACTTTGTTCTTGAAGCGATTGCACACATAGAGCGATTTCCCATCAGGACTTACCACCGGGGCGACAGGCCAATGCCCTGCTCTGATTTCGCGAATGACACGGGTCGTTTTGGTGTCAATCACATAAATGACACCCTGGGCCTGACCTCCCGTGACATACAGACGTGCCTGGTCAGGCGATAAGACCATACCGCTGGGCTTTTCTGCAAGCGCCACAGTACGGAGTTTTTCAAGGCTGTCGCAATTGAGGACTACCAACTGCTTGGCATCAGCTTCCAAGACATAGAGCTTCTGCTGGGAAGAGTCAATGGCCAAATCACACGGTGAGATGCTGGTCGCTTCTACACCTGCGGTATGCAAAGCCAGACACAATCCAAGGACAAGTTTTAGAGACATCATAAGCACCCTTACCCAATAAAATGTGATCTACTTAAATTCATTTATTCGACACACGCGACAAGTCTATCTTGTTAAGGAAAGACCAGGTTTGTATCAGAATGACGCACACCGGCGTCATCATGCACAGTGGCCGTTTCAGTCATAATGGCACCTTCAGGACCACCAAATTGCCAATGCCTGGCCGTGGCGCGAACCAACGGTGTGAACTCACCTGGTGACAAAACCACTTCATGCTTTACGGTTACGGTGCCAAGCATGTGACACTGAGGCACAACAGCCTTCATGGGCACTGTGGGCTCGCCTTCACCATACACATAAGACATGCCATGGCGTACTGTCCAACCCTCCATCTTGGAAGGATGCTTGTCCGTACTCAGATGGTAGTGCTCAGGCAGCATCTGACTGGGCAATAAAAACAGGTCCATGGACATGTAGCGTTCCTGCTCATTGTTGATAAACATATTGGCACCGAGCCCCAGTTTGGTGAACTGGCCAGTCCCGTAATCTGACACCCACAGTTTCTCCTTGATGTCAGGAAAAATGGGGTAGCCATGATACTCCATTAATGTGATGTATGCCTCCTTGGCCACGTCAGGCAAAAATTTTCCGTCTGCATCGTAGAACGTGGCATTATCGAATTCAATGGATGGCTTGGACGCACTGCAGGAGGCGCCGGTGGTGGCTTTTTTACACCCGGTCATGGTCACAGCCACAAGCAGGCTCATGACCAGTACGATAAGCCATTTGCTGCTTACATGTTTTGTTTTCATAACGATCTCCTTGCTATATCATGTAGTTTGACTATTGCTTTTTTTACGTCCAGACAGAGTCCAAGGCCTCAATCACAGACTGATATTGGGCATACTTGTCCCTGTACAGATCTGCAAGATCGGCATTGGGCTCTATGCGCCGTGTCAAATGAACCATCTGGTCAACGGCCGTCGGGTAATCGGCAAAACACTGCACCGCCACACCGGCTGTCATGGCCGCACCGAGGGCTCCCAGCTCCGTGCCCTCGGGCACTTGCACCGGTGTCTGGAAGATATCCGCAAAGATCTGGAGCCACACTTCACTACGCGCTGCGCCGCCAGTCAAACGAATCACGTCCGGCATGTCACGAAAATTGAGTAATCGCTCCACGTGCTTTTTGTGGCCAAACACCACACCCTCGTAAATGGCACGCAGCATGTGCCCCCGATGATGCCAGGCATTCATACCCAGCAACGTGGCCTTGGCTGCTGGATTGGCATTGGACCCATACAGATAGGGCAGAAAGACAATGTCACTCTCATCCGGCTTGGTCGAGGCCACCAGCTCATTGCAGAGGTCATACACATTCCTGCCCTGCGATTCGGCTTGCGCTTTTTCCGCTTCAAAAAACTGGGTGACAAACCACTCCAGGTTGCTCCCGGACGTGGCACTGCCTTCCAACATCAAATAATAATTATCCAGACTGTAGCAGGAGGTCATGAATACATCTTCACTGACCACCGGCGTCTTTGAAATATACTGATTATTGCCCCATGTGCCGACCACCATACAGAGCTGGCTGTCATCAATCACACCGCAGGCCAGGCCGCAGGCATCAATATCAAACAGACCACCGGCCACTGGCGTTCCGGCTTTTAAGCCAGTTTGAGCGGCCGCCTCAGTCGTAATCTCACCGCAAAGATCCGTGGAACGAACAATCGGCGGCATGAGGTCACGCGTCTCTATAATGCCAAATGCCTCAAAAAGCGTGTCATCATACTCACGGGTATTGAGATCCATCAGACTGGTAGCAGAAAAATCCGTCAATTCAGCCTGGATCTTGCCCGTGAGTTTAAAACGAATAAAATCCTTGGCCATGAGCACCCAACCGGCCTTTTTCATGACCTCAGGTTCATGCTCGAGCAGCCAAGCCAACAGGGTATTGGGCTGGGCAGCCCAGAGACTTTGCATGGTTTTTGGACGCACGACCTTATCCAGCCCCTGGGCCAACCACTGATCAGCAATGGATTGAGCACGAGAATCCGTTGAAAGGATCGCAGGACGCACAGGGTCACCCTGCTTGTCCACCAGATACAGACCATTCCCGTGACCTGTGCAGGCCACGGAAATGATTTTTTTTGCGTCAATATCAGCTTTGCGAATCACTTCTTGAATCGCAGTAGAGGTCTGCTCCCACATGAACAACATGTCACGCTCCTGCCAGCCCGGATGGGGACACAACAGTTCACTCTTGCCCGAGGCCACAGCCACTTCCTGACCTTCCAGCGTAAACAGACCGGCCTTGGACACGGTGCACCCGTTGTCAATGCCTAATAGATACTGCGTCATGAAGCCTCTCCAGTGGCCGCTGCTTCATCCCTAATATCATCCTTAAACAACACAGAGAACGCACCCAATAGCACAACAGTACTTATGATCGTGATCATCCAGATGGGATTCCAGTTCGTCAATGCTTCGCCACTATCCTGAATGACCGTATACTTTTCAATCAGCATGGCGTTCACAAAATTGCCGACCAACCAGCCAATGCCGAAGCACAACAATCCTATCAATCCCTGGGCTTGAGCACGAATCTCAGGCGGGGCTTTCTTGTCAATATACACCTGGCCGCCCACAAAGAAAAATCCAAAAATGATGCCATGAATCCATATACCGGCAAAATAGAACATTCTTTGGTCCAACACACCGCCAACCCAATAAGCCGCATAACGAACGACAAGAGCGACAAGTCCAATCATCATGGTTTTTTTGACACCAAACTTGGCCAAAGACAAGGGCACCAAAAGCATCAAGAACATCTCAACCAACTGCCCCATGTTCATTGTGGGGGTGATCAGCGTAAAGCCCATTTGCTGAAGAAACTGGGAGTTGTAGGAGAAGTAGGCCACAAAGGGAATCATGGTTAAGGATGAAATGATGATAAAAATCGTGAAGTTAAAATCTTTCATGAGCTTCAATGCTGACAATCCCAACGCATCCATGAGAGAGGATTCCTTTCCCTTTGAAGGGGGAGGTGTATTGGGAATGGTCAGGTTTAGGATGCCGGCAACCAGTGCTGTAGCAGCACCACAATAAAGAGGTATGACTGTGCCATCAATCGTAAGGGGTACCATTTGACCGTCGACCTCTTTCGTGAAAAACTTGTACGCTACAAGACCGAACAGACCTGAGGCCACCCACCCAATCGAGCCAAGGGCGCGTATCTGCGGAAACTTCTCGGCTGGACAATTGGCCAGTGCTATGGCATTCGTCAAACTCCATGTGGGCATATAGCAGAACATAGCAAAAAGCAGGACGATAAACAGAAGCACTGGGCTGGTGACCTTTGTTGCAACAAGAATGAGTATGGCGCACATAAAGTTGAGAACCATCAACACTTTATTGCTGGAAAAGTGGCGATCCGCAATCATGCAGACAATCGGGGAAATCAAACACCCAAGGGGCATAGAACTCATAATCGTGGCGTAAAGCCATCCCTTGACCCCCATGTTCGTAATATACGCCGCCAGAGGCACAAAAAAAACTGCAAAATACATGTACTGCATAAACATCATCAGGCTCAGTCGAACCCTCACGCTCATTGGCATCGTATCACTCATTGTATGGCTTCCTTAATTGAACAAGACTGGCACAACTCTGTATTTGTCACAGGCACATTCTGCCAACAGCTTTAACCTATTTTAGCTTTATCACACTGATTGTGTGGTGTTTATCATACTCATTCCCGGCAAATGGTAAATCAATATTTGCAATATATACCTTGCCGTCACGTAAGCATACCTCCGATGGCTTGTCGAGTAAACCATCAGCTCCACCTAAATTGACATCATTCTGCCAGAGGGTGGTTACCTTGCCCGTCTCAGGGCAGACCTTGTGCACCGCATCCGCAGCAAAGTCCGCCACGTAGATTGCGCCGGTCTTGGGGCAGACCTTCATACCATCGGTACTCTGCATGCCATCACCTCGGGCCACAATTTCACGCTTTGTGACCACACCTTGGTCATCCAATGTAAAACGTTCGATACTGGCTTCACCAAAGTTGCAGACCAGCATACGACCCTCAGCGTCAAAGGCCAGGCCATTGGCCCCCACAGCCCATTCCTTACTGTAGGTATAGAGCTTGACGACCAGATGCTCGTCCTGGGCATCGTGCTTGAGTTGAATGGGCGACCCATTAAGCTCACTGTACTTGAAGCGATACACACCACTGGGCATGGGATACGCAGCGGGATCCAGGCACGTTTCCGTGACATACACACTGTCACCAAAACAGGTCACAGCATTGGACTCGCGGAAATCCGTGACCAAGACCTCAGTCCGTAGGGCCCTGCCATTTCTCATGATCACACGCACCAAACGGGATTCATACGCCTGGGTCCCGGCAATGCCCTGATTATCCGCAATATAGAGATGCCCATCAAGCCCAATGTCAATGCCCAGTGCGCCATGAACGCCGGTTTTGGCATTGGGCGGGGTCAGGGTACAGACCTCGGTAATCTGATCGTCCGGGCCAATCTTGACAACCTTAGCCGGATAATTGGGATCATTATAATTGGGGCAGTTCAGATAGATGTATCCATCCGCACCCAGGATCATACCATCCGGCGTATTGTATTTGTCTGGAAGAGACACAGCCACCTTCGGTGCCTTTGAAGCCGAACACCCCACCGCCAAAATCATCAAACCACAAAGACAAACAACCATTACATTTTTCATAATAATCCCTTCCTATAGATATCTATCATCAGTCCAAGTTTTCCCTATTTTTCACTTCAGCCTTCAGCCATGAGGAATAAACCTGTTTTCAAAAATAAAATCGCCTCTGCCCATGCAGAATCCAAAAAGCTGACCGCTGATCGCTGAATGCTGACAGCTCCCTTCGTACTTCATCCTTCAAACTTCGGCTCCTGCCGCAGGCCCGAAGCGTCACTACCTCATGGCCAGTCCACCGCTGACATCCACAGTGGCGCCTGTCATGTACGCCGCACCGTCGCCACAAAGGAAGACCACAACACGCGCGACATCCTCAGGCCTGCCAATACGACGTATTGGAATCCGGTCAATATATTTCTGTTCATTTTCCGTCAAGACCTTGTCTGTCATCTCTGTATGCATCATACCCGGTGCCACGCAATTGACCACAATATTATTTGCAGCCACTTCCCGGGCCAGAGACACGGTAAAGGCCACCAGGGCCCCCTTGCTGGAATCATAGGGGGCATGCCCCGTGGTGGACCCGCGAAACGCGGCCTGCGATGAGATGTTGACCAGGCGACCCGCCTCTTTGCGTGCCAACAATCGCTTGACAAATTCTCGGGCACAGAGAAAGGCCCCTGTCAAATTGACCTGCAGGGTGTAGTTCCACTCGGCTTCTTTCATGTCAGCGACCTGACAGGTGGAACAATACGCCGCATTGTTGACCAGACAGTCGATCTGCCCAAAGGTCTCATCAATCTGTTCGAATAGGGCCACGATGTCCTTTTCCTTGGCCACGTCGCCAAACCCAGCCATAGCCTCGACGCCATAGGTCTCTTTAATTTCCCGAACAATGGCATCGGCCTTTTCAGGGTTGCGGCGATAATTGACCACCACCCTGGCCCCCTCAGCAGCGGCCTGCAGACAGATGGCCTTTCCCAGACCATGCGATCCGCCTGTGACCAGCACAACCTTATCTTTTAAATTAACATCCATAGATGTTGCTCCTATTTCTATGGTTTTAAGACCACACGCAGGGCCTCACCGCTCTGCATCAATTCAAAGGCCAACATCACATCATCCAGGGGAAGAATGTGACTGGCCAGTTTTTCAACAGGAATGGTGCCTTGAGAAATCATGTCCACTGCAGCAGTCACATGAGCGGGTGTACTGTCACTCGTGCCCACCACGCGGATTTCATTGTAATGGATGGCCCGACTGTCCATAGACAACAGGTGTTCTCCCACAGGCAGAGACGCGAACAAACAAACTGTCCCGCGTTTACGGACCCATGCCGGAGCCTGTTCCTGAGGCATTGCCGCAGGTGCAGCCACGATGACAACATGGGCACCCAGGCCGTCAGTTTCATCCATCACAATTTGCGGGAGGTCTTCATTGGCAGGATCCACCAACAGGTCAAACCCAAAGGCTTCCCCTTGACGTAGCCTATCAGGATTTATCTCGGCCAGGATAATCTTAGCCGCCCCCTGCTGCTTGGCCACACACCCATTGATGATGCCCATGGGGCCTGCACCGATCACCACCACCACATCACCAGGACGTATCACTGAATTCTCAATACTATTGACCGCGCAACTCACCGGCTCAGCCAGGGCCGCATATTCGGGCTTGACTGTGGTTGGCACTTTGATCACATGCCCATTGGCCAATGCCCGATTGGGAATCACCACCCACTCGGCCATGCCCCCAGCATAGGTAAATCCCATGGGCGCCACATCCACGCAAAGATTCGGAAATCCCTGATCACAGTAGGCACACTGACCACAGGACACAGAGGTAGCCATGACCACTCGATCACCCTCGGAAAACCCTGTCACGTCTGATCCCACAATATCCACCAGGCCGGTAAACTCATGCCCCATGATCTGAGGCGATTTGATGCGAGGATTGCCGGACTTGTAGGCCTTTAGATCCGTACCACACACGGCACAGGCATCCACCTTCACGCGCAATTGGTCTGGACCACAGTCAGGCTTGTCCACCTGTTCAATTCGAATATCCTGCGGTCCGTAATATCTAATAGCTTTCATTTTTCCCGGCATCGGGCGCTCCTGTTAAAACGGCTTCAGTAGATCCCACACCCAATCTGGTACAGCCCTGATCCAGATAGCCCACGGCGGTGTCCCAGGTTCGTACACCGCCAGAGGCCTTGACCCCCAGGGTCTTTCCCACAGTCTTGATCATCACGTCAATCACTTCAGGCGTAGCAGGACCATCCCCAAATCCCGTGGAGGTCTTGACAAAATCGGCGCCCGCCTTTTCACAGATCTGACACGCCGTAACCACCTGCTCCAGAGACAGATAGCAGGTCTCCTGAATGACCTTAACCCGGGCACCCGCTTTCTTGGCTTCTGCCACCACGGCCTCGATATCGGTTTGCACGTACGCCAGGTCACCGGACAAAAACTTGCCCACATTCATGACCATATCCGCTTCCACAGCCCCAGCTTCGAAAGCCATCTTAGCTTCCAAGGCCTTGACTTCACTCGTGTTCGATCCATGGGGAAATCCAACCACCACTGAGACCATCACAGAGCTGTCCTTGAGTGTTTTAACGGCCAGCGGCACATCCGAAGGACGTACGCAACAACTGGCCACCTGATATTTATCACACATCTTACATCCGTCAATCACATCCTGATCCGTGGCAAAGGGCTTCAACACCGCATGATCAATCGTCTTTGCCACCTGTTCCCGTGTATACATAATATTCTCCAATTTCATAAAACCAACAACTAACAACCAGAAACCGCTGTTTAATGCATTTCCCGACCACCGGTGACATTGATGGCCTGACCGGTCATATACTCAGCCCCAGCCCCTGACAGAAACAGAGTCACAGCCACCACATCCTCAATGTAAGCCAGTCGCTTGAGAGGAATCTTGGCCGTAAATTTTTTGATTATTTCCTCGCGGGGCATGCTCATGTTTTTGATATATCCGGCAGACACATTGGTCCACACGCCTGTATGATCCGTAATACCGGGGCACAGACAATTGACCTTGATCCCAAAATCTGCCAGCTCAAACGCCAGGGCCTGAGTCAAACCAATGATCGCAGCTTTGGCCGCAGAATAATGGGTCATTAAAGCAGAACCGGTTTTCCCTGACTTGGATGAGAAGTTGACAATCTTGCCATACTTGTTGGCTTTCATAAAGGGCACCGTGTATTTTATAAACAGGAATGTCCCCTTACAATTGACCGCAAAAACTTTGTCCCACTCTTCTTCGGGAATGTCTTCCACCTTGCCCTGTGCCACAATACCGGCCACATTCACCAAGATGTCAATGCGATTGTCAAAGGCTGTGGCTGCAACATCCACCACTTTTTTCACCTGATCTGCGTGGGTGACATCAGCGGCAAGTCCCTGGCAGTCATAGCCATCGACCACCATGGACTTGACAGTATCACTCACTGCCTCTGGTGAAATATCTGTGACAAACACCCGGGCACCGGCTTGACAAAAAGCCTCAGAAATACCTTTACCTATGGCCCCTACGGCCCCTGTAATTAGCGCGGTTTTTCCCGCAAAATCTTGACTGGTCATACCCTTATATTTCCTTTCTTAAACGACACGTTTGCTGCGTTGAGTTGGCTTGCACGGAAACAAGTTTTCCTTGTAGTCATATATAAACCCTTCTCTAATGCGCTAGACTCGGGTCACAGAAATACCTGTGGCTTCAAGGTCCGCGCTGCTATCAGCAGCCAGTTGAGTGTCCGTGATAATGAGTGAAATCTTTGTTAGCGGCAAAATGTGGGCAAATCCAGCATACCCATATTTTGAGGAATCTGCACATAAAACAGCCTCTTCCGCCTGGCCCGCCATTTGTTTAACCACCTCGGCCACTTCCATCTGATGGGCCGTAAACCCCTTTTCAAGGCTGAATCCATCAGTACCCAGAAAGGCCAAACGCACATGAAACTCCTTTATTTGACGAATCGCAATGGGCCCCACCATGGCTTCGGCAGACGGTAAGAAGTGCCCTCCTACCAACGTCACATTAAGCGAGGGATTGATTCGTACATAGGGCAACAGGAGCGTTGAATTGGTGACAATATGGACATCGCGCTTGCCCAGCAAAAATCTCGGGATAAGAGAGGTCGTGGTACCAGCCACAATCATCACCCGATCACCGTCGGTCACCCTGTCAGCCGCAGCTTTGGCAATCTCGGCCTTGGCCGCAAACATGGTCTTCTGCCGTTCAAGGATGTTCGGGTGAAATGCGGGTACGCCCCCTCCCCGGGTGCGCACGATAAAGCCGCTGTCAGCCAGGGATTCCAGATCGTTTCGAATGGTGACCACTGAGACATTCAGTTGGTCGCTAAGATCAGAGACTGTGACCCCTGCATTCTCAGTGAGAATCCTCAAAACCTCTTTTTTTCTTCCGGAAACCCTGTCCATAACCATCTATAAGCTTTCTAATTAGTTTCTTTAGGCTTTCTCTTTACTTTCCAACAGAAAACTATGCAAGACAATTTTTGCATTTTCTGACAAAATGAGGTATAAGACAATCTGCAGTGCCATCGTGCTTAATTCTGGCTTTACAATGCTGTAAAGCGGGTTTTAATGACAAGACATTCACTCAAGAAGGGCTTATAAGCAATCATGGCCATAGAGATAAGCGTCGTGCATGAGGCCACCAATGAGCTGGCAGAGGCTCTGAATCAGCTTTTGCCTCAATTATCTGGTTCTCACACCCAACTGAAACTGGAAACACTCAGACAAATAGTCACCTCATCCCGCTGCATATTGTTTGTGGCAAAAAAACTTAATGCTGGTGAAAGCCAGATTTTAGGCACGGTATCACTGATCACCTTTCCTGTTTTAACAGGTGTACACGCCAGAATTGAGGATCTGGTCGTTGACAAGGCCGTGAGAGGTCAGGGCATGGGCAAGGCACTCATTAACAAGGCACTGACTCAGGCCCGCAGCTTTCATGCAAAATCAGTGGACCTGACCAGCCGTCCCATGCGCAACCAGGCGAATCAGTTGTACCGTCATATGGGCTTTTTTCAACGTGATACGAATGTTTACCGATACGACTTAACACAAACACCGGGGGACTCATGACATTACTTGCCGCCCACAATATCGAACGTCACATCAGGGTATTAACCGAAGATATCGGGATTCGACTGGCTGGCTCAGCCCAGGAGAAACAGGCTGCTGACTATGTGGCCGATCAGTTCAAACGAACCGGAGCGGAGGTTCAGATTGAAGACGTGACTGTCCAGGAACGCTTTGTGCAAGCCGAATGTCTTGAGGCCTGTATACATGGCGCCTGGCATCGGTTTAACGGCTCATTACTCAGTAATGCAGCAGGCACAGGGGGCAAGACGCTGGAGGCCCCTCCCGTGTTTTTTGCCAGTGAAACAGAGTATCAGAAAAAGGATCTCTCATGTCTGTCTGGCAAGGCCGTGGTTCACCTGGGCAGTCATATTGAAAACGCAGATCAGTACAGACGTCTGGTTCAGGCCAAGCCGGCCTTCGTCTTGTTTGTCGACGTAAGATACCCAGGCGCAGTGCCCACTTCAGATGGCATGTTTCCCTCGTATGTGCATGCGTATGGTGCCCTTCCGATCGTCAGTATGGCATTTCTGGATGCCTGGTCCTGGCAGGAAAAGCAGGTATCTTCCATCAGATTGTCTGTCACGGGAGGTATGCGTGCGGCGGTTTCTCCCAACGTCATTGCAGAGTTTCCTGGCACTGATCCTGACACAGGGCTGCTTCTGGCAGCCGGGCATCACGACACACAAGCAGACTCTGTGGGTGCAGACGACAATGCCACTGGCGTGGCCATGGTCCTGGAACTGGCCCGAACACTCAGTAAGGTCCCTCGCAAACGAACCATTCGCCTGATCAGTTTTGGCGCTGAGGAACAGTTGTCTGCCGGAAGCGCGGCCTATGTACGACAACATCGAGCGGAACTCACAGCCCAGGGGCAATTCATGCTGAACTTTGATGCGTGCGGTTCCCTGCTTGGATGGACAGAACTTTTCTGTTGCGGCCCTGACCCCATGGGCGGCTATCTCAGTCACTTTTTCAATGCACAGGAAGAATACATTAAGCTGAATTGCGAGGTGATCCCCTACTCCGATCATTTCCCCTTTACTGCCTGTGGCGTACCCAGCGCCTGGATAACACGGCTGAACTGCACATCTGGTCGGTTCTTCCACCATCGACCGGATGACACGATCTCCAGGGTGAGCCCGGGAAAACTGGCCAAGTTGTCTTTGATCAGCCACAGTATACTGGACCAGATGGCCACAAACGACACGCCCGTATTTCCAGCCCACATCCCGGACAACCAACAGAAAGAGGTCGACCGCCAATGGCAGGAACTCTTTGGTGGATGGCAGGGCTTTGAAGGTAGGAAGGGGTGAGGGGTGAGGGGTGAGGGGTGAAGGGTGAAGGGTGAGGGGTGAGGGGTGAGGGGTGAAGGGTGAAGGGTGAAGGGTGAAGGGTGAAGGGTGAAGGGTGAAGGGTGAGGGGTGAAGGGTGAAGGTAAGAGGAGGAGAAGAGGGAAAGAAGAGCAGCTGGCTAACGCAACCTAAACAAACCTACGAATCGACCCTGTCATGCCGAGGCACCGAGGGATCTATTCATCTGGCCCGCGAAGCGGTTCAATGAAAGCTGAAAACTCTCTTTGTGACCCGGATTTTAAACTGACAACGAAAAACGAAAAACTGTTTTTGACCGCGTGCTCGGTTTGCTCAGGCTGTCAAGGCATTCAAGTTGAAGCTGGCGGATTCGTTAGGACCTTACACCGTGATTCTTCCCTCTTGCTGGTGGGACACGACCTCGGCAAGCGCATCATGCACCCAGGCATTGAGGCTCTTTTCTGAGAGGCGAGCTAAGACCGCCATCAGTTTGTGGAGTTCGGGTTCAACCCGTACGATGAACTTTCCTGAGTATGGTTTTTCTGGTGAGTCTCCTCGTTCTTCGCAGAACTCCAGATAGTCATCAACGGAATCATGAAAGGCCTGCTTGAGTTGCTTGACAGTTTCACCCTGGAAAGTGATCACATCTCGCAGATTCAAGACTTCTCCGTGAAAGATGCTGGCTTCGTCGTCAAAATCAACCTTGGCTGTATATCCTTTGTATTCCATCATGGTTGTACTCCTGCTTCAATCAAAAATCGTCGCACAGATTTCACAGCGCCTTTATCGGTTTCCCGTTCCGGGTGAGGCCTATGAAAGACCGCTCGAATGTCATTGAGGTGCACGCGAACGCGCGAGCCCCGCCCTTCGGATATTTCGGCCCCCAGGGCACGAAATAACGACTCAATATCCGACCAGGGGATATCGGACCGTTCAGGACGTTCAAAGATCCATCTTAGAGTCTTCTGCTGTTTTCGGTTCACCGCTTAATGATATCAAGTTTTGATACTAAGTCAAGAAAAAATCTAATTTTAGCCGCAGATGGATGCTTGTCTGTGACACTCATATACTCGCTTAGACTCGCATAAATGAATGTCACATATCACAGCT
>CAZBTJ010000012.1:0-59029 GCA_964494325.1 uncultured Pirellulales bacterium | reverse complement strand
CATGTTACGGTTCCATAAGTCCCGATACACCGGGCTTCGCCTGTCGCGACGTGTGATTCGTGGATAAAACAGTTTTTCATTTTTTAGTTTTAGTTCTTAGTGGCTTTGTGGCCCTGTGTGAGATCGTGGTTGTTTTTAGATGTTGTGTAGATGATTGAAACAAGAACACTTTAGTCCTTCTTCATTGAGGACCTCTCGGCATGCCCAGGCGATTAGTGCCGATTAGTTCTTCGTTGCTTTGCGATCTCAAGTGAATCCTGTGAACGGGCGAGGGGTCATCACACAGAAGTCTACTGAGCCGGCGTTTCAATCTGTGCCAGCTTAAAGCTGCCATCCTTCAAAAGTTTCACTCCGGGTGCGTGTACCGTCAGCACTGACCAATCCCAACACCCGCGCCACTGATACGATCTGTGGCTTGCACATGATTGGCTCCTTTGTTATGAGACAATGTCATGACCTGACTGGGTTTTGTGAGTTGACTCCAACGGCTCAACCTGCACTGCGGCCATGATGCGGCTGATGTCAAACAGTCGCTGGCCCATGACCGTGGCATGGAACTGGAGGGCCTGGCCACTCAGGTAGCAGGCCCTTTGATATTGCCCTTGATGCAGGGCTTGACGGGCCTGTCTGCGTAATTCAGTGGCACGAACCACAATCCACATCAAGCGGCTCAGGTCTGCACTGCAACGCGGACACTGGGTTTGTCCGCGAAAACCGGCTTTGCACACAGGGCAGCGCAATGGGATCGATTCGGCCATTATTGTCCCTCAATGAAAAAGAGCAATTCCTTGAGTTGGCCAACCGCTACGGTCAGAGCCTGTGAATCCATTGAGGTCAGAGCCTCTTGCACGGCCTCATGCAAGTCAATAAATTCTTCCTTGTCGTCCTGATGGACCTGGTCCAGCAGGGCACGGGATCGTTCAACCAAGCGTTGGGCCTCATCCCTGGAGATCACCCATTGGGGATCTTCCGACTGAGTGGATTCAGGGTCAGTCACATCCAAGGGTTCACTCGTTTCAAATTCAGCGTCCATGGCACCGTCCAAGCCGGTGTGCCGCTCGGCAAAGAGGGTCTGTAGCCTGGCCTGGGCTGACGCAATTTCCGCATCACTGCGAGTATGTGTGGCATGGCTGATGGTGATGTGCTTGGACAGACCTGTGCGTTTCTCAATGGCCTCAACCCGCAGAATACCATTGAGATCCAGGCTCATACGGCACAGCACCTCATTTTGTTCCGCTACCGGGGTGAGCCCCTCCACCTCAAAATGACCCACCATCAGATTTTTCAGGGCATTCGGGTCGTCGCCTTGAAAGATATCGATCTCCACGGCCTTCTGAAAGGGTATGGCCGTATAATAACGATCCGTACAGGTCACGGGCAAGGGGCTGTTGCGTTTGATGATCGGTCGATAACAATAGGGATACTCTTCGTTGTCCATCATGCCCAGGTGTGAGGGCCCAAAGGAATAGGGTGACACATCCACCAGAACGCGATCCACATCATACCCGGCCAGACGTGAGGCCAGGACCGAGGCGCCGAGGGCCACACAGAGATCCGGGTGCACGTCCTGACGCACAGGCACGCCCAGGCGTTCTTCCAGCATGCGCTGCACCAAGGGCGTGCGTGTGGAGCCCCCGACCAGCAAGACCATGTCCAGGTCTTTGGAATTTTTGCCGGCGTCTTCCAGGGCCTGAAACACACTATCCAGAGTCGTTTCCAGCAATGGACGAATGAGTTCTTCATACGACTCACGCGCCAGTTCTACGTCGAGATGCATAGGCAGGCCTCCGTCCGTAACCAGGGCCTCTTCCATGACACGCACATAGGGCTCGCTGCTGAGTTTTTTCTTGGCTTCCTCAGCAGCCCATCTCAACCGGGAATAGGCAGCCGGGTGACGGTCCTCAAGACGCAGACCGTGCTGTTGTTCAAAGGCCTTGAGCAACCTATCCAACAATAATTGGTCAAAGTCGTCACCGCCCAGTTGGTTGTTGCCGTGACTGGCCAGGACTTCAGTGATCTCACCCTCAATGGCCACAATGGACACATCAAAGGTCCCACCGCCCAGATCATAAACCATGACGGTCTGACGGTGGTCGTGGTCCAGGCCATAGGCCAGACTGGCAGCCGTGGGTTCGTTCAGAATACGCACCACCTCCAGACCGGCCAGTTCACCGGCCTCGTGTGTGGCCTGTCTCTGGGCATCGGAAAAGTAGGCTGGCACTGTAATCACGGCCTTTTTCACCTCCGTGCCCAGGGCTGTCTGGGCCCACTGCACCAATTCCCGCAGGATCAAGGCAGAGACCTCAGAGGGGCTATATAGGCGGGTGCCCAGTTCCAGGCGTTCGTCACTGCCCATCTTGCGTTTGACACTCTTGACCGTACGTTCCGGGAAGACGAGCATCTGGTTGCGTGCGGCCTGACCAATGAGCAACTGTCCATCCGAAGACAGGCCCACGCACGAGGGCAACATTTTGTGCTCTGCAGGGCCCAGGATCATGGGCCGGCCATCCACCAGTGCAGCCACTTCGGAATTCGTGGTCCCCAAATCAATCCCAATGATCACATCCTTTGTATTCATAAAACACTCCTTAAACCTTTGGCTGATTCCTGACCACCTTGACTTCCGCAATGCGATACACCTTCTCGTCCCACCAATAGCCGGTTCGGTAGACCTCCAGTACGGTCCCGTCTTCCACACCTGGGACCTCGGCCAGATCCACAGCCGCCATGGTCTGCGCATCAAAGGGGCTATCCAAACATTCAATCGGGCGAACGCCCCACTGACGCAGGGCCTCATCCAGCCGGGTCAGGGCCAGATCCGTACCCTGAACCAGGGCAGCGGCAGAGTCACGCAATCCGACCCACGGCTTAACGCGCCACGCGGCCCATCCTGCCGCAGGCTGGGGATAATGATCCAGTCCATCCCGGGCACTGTCACGACCCCGCACCAGACGATCACGCACATCCAATAACACATCCAACACCCTGCCCAGGCCTTCTCGACAACTCGCCTCCTGCGACTTCTGACTCTGGCGATCCAGGGTCTGTTCGTAATGCTCCAGGGACTGGGAGACCAATTCAGCCAGTCCCTGCATGGGCTGCATGGATTCGGACAGGGCCTTGAACGAACGACCCTGCAAGCGGGTCTCCTCGGACAGGGCCGTGAATCCTGAAAAGAGGGTGTAGAGGTCCGTTTTCTTTTGAGATTCGGAGGCACCGTCTTGCTCGGCCTGGAGCCGGTCAAGGACCTCTCCGGCCACACCTTCAGGTGGAGACTCCTCGGCCAAAACCTCATCCAGCCAAACCTCAAACCTGCGCAGGATTCGGGCCCGCTTGCGATCCTCTTCTCCAGGGCCTGGACGGTCCTGTGTCATGTCTTCATTCATAGAGTCTTCGTATGCTTCCATAGGGTTCAATCCTCGGACCTCAATTCTCGCAACGCCTCCAGCCAGGGCTTCGGCCCCAGGTGTTTCAAGGACACAGGCCGTTCCAACAAGTCGCACAAAGGCTGCTGGGGATCGACTCCGAGAATAAGATGTTTTGTGCGACGATAGGTATCCTTGAGTTCATCATACGCACGGCGAATCCGTTGAAACTCTTCACCACAGCGATCTGGGGGAAAAGCCTTGACCTGGTTCAGATAGGCCTGGCGCACCTGTTCGTCGTCGGCCCCAGGAGGCACGCCCAGGATCTGCCAGGGATCATTGTCATCAATTCGTGTGGTAGTCACAGCAGCTCCTATTTTCGGCGTTTTGGTTTCTTTCGCCTGCGACCGGGGGAATGGCTCGGAAATCCAACATCAGGCTCACCCTCATAGAGAGCCACCATTTCAAGAGCCTCCTGGATCAAATCCGGACGCTTTTTGAATACACGATCCAGATCCTTATCTCCTTTAAGCGGACGTCCGCCATTGGCCTGTACCAGCTCCAACATCAACTTGGCCACCTCTGTGGGCATGCCCAGTATGTTTGCAGGCAGATTATCAAACGGCAAGGGATCGTCAAGGGGGGTATCAAAAGGGTCGTCATAAAGGTCGTCAAACAACAAAGGTTCCTCAACGCGTGGCCTAGAGACCTTCTTCCTCGGCTTGAGACTTGAGGCAGCCTCCTGTTGACGGCGACAGCGACACTCAGGGCAGTCGCACTCGTCATCCCCCTCGTCCATAAAAACATCATCGAGCGGCGACCGTTTGACCCAGCGCTCCTTGGGATATTTGATCTGCTTTCGTTCCAGGGACAGAATCTCCTGCAAGTCATCTTCCTCCAAAGACAAATCGTCGACCATCACACCTGAACCAAAGGGATTGGAAAACACGCCCTCATCGCGATTCCAGTCCACAATCTCACTGACCAGGTCCATGTCCCGCT
Source organism: uncultured Pirellulales bacterium (assembly GCA_964494325.1). Taxonomy (GTDB): domain Bacteria; phylum Planctomycetota; class Phycisphaerae; order Sedimentisphaerales; family Anaerobacaceae; genus JAIPFM01. The sequence continues at coordinate 54,662 of CAZBTJ010000012.1, read as the reverse complement.
GGCGCCGGGCCAGTTCCGAAGCAGCAGACACACAGTCCATACGACGTTCATCCAATGTGTCCGGCAGGCTCTTGGCACGCAGAAACATAAACCTCGCCAGGGACGGATTTCCCGCCCTCAGTCCGTGACCACAGCAGAAATAAGCGGCCTGTTCCCACTCTATCGCTATAGTCACATCGGCCAGGGCCTGCAGTTGATCCGGGCTCAGATCTGTGGTCTTCTTTTTCAACAGTTTTTCCAGGGGGTTCTGCCACAGGATCGGCACATGAAGCGTCAAGGGCAGGTCCTTGATTATCGGCCAGATGCAGGCCATGGCAGGTCCTATCTGCTTGGATGCGATCCTCTTTTCCAGGTTAAGCCGCAATTTTTTCTCGACCGCTTCAGGACAACAGCCAACCCGGACCACACTGATGAGCATCAGGTCAGTAGCCCCAGGGACCTCTATTAGGCCCTTGAGCTGATCCGCGAGGTTCGTACATTGCGAAGCATCCTCAGTCTGCGCAGCCATGGCCCATCTCAGGGTCACAAGTAATATGACATTGTTAGGCTCAGATGCCTGAGGCAAAGCCGCTAGGGTCTCCAGGTCCTTGCCCACCAGGGCCGGTTTGCGTGCCTGGAGATGTGCCAGGGCCTTGTTGACCCACAATCGCCAACGAGCCCGCTTGACCTTGGGATCGGCCGAGCCAAGCGATTCTGCCTGGGTAATGAATCTCAGGGCCTTTGTATAGGCCTGACGCGCCTCAGCCCACTCGGCCAGGGCCAGTAGGGGCCTGGGGTCCTTGGGAAAATGCCTGGCCCAGCGTTCGGCGACTGCTTCACATTGTTTTGAGGACTGCCCGTCCCGTTTGACCCAGTCCGACCAGAGGCGATAGACATCAGCATCCGGACGAAGGACGCAGGATTGCTTGAACAGTTGCCCTGGATCAATGTAATAGAGCTTGTCATGCGAATCTTCATCTTGGTTCAACACGCGCACGGCAGGGGTTAAACCGTCTCGAAACACGTCAAAACACGGAGGATCATATTCAAAATCATCCCGAAGGTCCTCCAGATCGTCTGAGGAATGATGGCTCAGCGATTCTGCCATGTGCAGATAGAGAAAGGCGGCTTCCGGCCCCTTGGCGGAAAACCACCCCTCCTGCACGGCACTGCGAAGAAACTCGTCCCAGATGGCACAAGCCTCACCATGGTTGCCCTTAAACTCCATCGCCCTGGCAAAGAGACGCCAGAACGAGGCATTGGCAGGCATAGGTTTCAGGGCCGAGATCACCGGCTCCGGGTCAAAATGCGCCACACAGGATTTGGCCATAATATGTTGTTTCAAAGGGATTTCCAATTCAGGCTGCACGCGCCGACAGCAGGAAATCACCGGTCTGATCAAAGCCAACGCCTGACGTTGATTCCGGGCATCTAAGGCCTGATCAAGCTGCGCCATGAGTTCATTAAGACGTCCCCGTTCCCCCAGGACTCTCGCAGCCAGTGTCCTGGCAGCAGGTTGCAGGTCTTGCGTGATCCGATCCTCCAAGAGCGACTGGATCACCGGAACCAATCGAGCCGGGGCCGATTCAGGATTCAGCAGCTCCAATATCTGGCGGCAGGCCGCAGGGTCCCCTTGATATAGGGCGTCCAATACACGAATCAACACTTTCCACTGGGCCAAAGGACTGCGTCGTGAAACCTGATGCAGATCCAGGGCCCCGGCATCCAGGGCCGAAGATGTCGTGACCGCAGTAAACGCCTGCCAAAGGGCCTGGGCTGCAACACGCAGGTCATGATCCGGCGACAGACCAGGACACTCAGCCAATCCCTTGAGGTCCGCCAACTCACAGACCAGTAACTGCTCGATGGCGAGACGTTGTTCTATCGGCAGATTCGGATCAGCCAAAGGCGACACCAAAGCAGTCAGATCCCCCTGTTGACAGGCCAGAACTCGCTGGGTCTCCTGGGCATGTGCATCGGCAAAACGCTCCACCACCAGGTCTGCCAGGGCCTTGGCCTCCTGAATCATACCCTTGGCATTCATATCCTGAATCCGGGCGTTGTAGGCCTCCACCAGGACCTGTTCGGACTGTGAGGCATGAACCTCCTTGTGCAGTTGCTTGGCCATCTCCAAGGCCGATTTCGTGCTCTGCCGCTGGATCGCCTCTCGAATGCGATGAATGCGTGCCTCAATCCCTGAGGCGAGATGATCCTGTGAATTCCGAAGGGGCACCACTGCCGAAGTCTTTGCGCGTCGAACGTGACTCGTCCCTCGACTCTTACTGCGTTGTCCCATATCCAGAAACCTCCTCGAATTCCATTGCCAAAGGCCTCTTCCGTTCGACAGCACATCCTTAACATGCATCATCCTGTGACCCAAGTGCTGTATGATATAGGCGAGCAAGAGACCTGTCAAGCGAGAGTCTCACTCCTGAACCGGCAAGTGATGATCCTCTCTCTCAATCTTCCAAAACACAGGCAGGATCTTATTGCTTTTACCGGGATACCCTGTCACAATCCCAATAACCTACAAACTGTAAGGGCTGCTGGATAAAACCCATAGGAATGAACCTTTCAACCACTCAATAAACTCAACCTGCCAAATTTGACAGAAGGCCGTAAATCTTGTACACCTTGGCGGTTTAGATCTGATTCTTGTGAGAGTGTCCGTGAAACATAAGCCAATACTGCTAGAAGCGTTAGCTTACCTGGGTGTCGCCGGGCTGGCATGGCTCTTATTCATCAATGCCATGAATAAAGGGCCTTCTCGCGATGAGCAAATGTATTGCACGGCTGGAGTGCTTTTGACACAGCAGCAAGCCATTTATAAGGATTTCTCCTATGTTTCACAATTGCCCTACCACCCAGCATTACTAAGTGTGATATATCAACTCACGCGAACGACACAGTATCTACTGATGGGCCGGCTTCTCTCATGGGCCTGTGAAATGGTCATCCTTTTCCTCATCATGGCCATTTACCGCCATATTTTTGCTTGCCAGAGAACCCTGGGTACGCTACTGGGCCTGGCAGCAGCGATGCTTTATGCTTTGAATCCTATTGTGTTTTTGGCCAATGGTTACGCCTGGAACCACCCCTTTATTCTTCTGGCCGTGATGCTGTCATTGTGGTTGGTTCTAAAACGAATTCCGAATTACCGGGTCTCGGGCCTGCTGCAGGGCGGAATCCTCACCATTGCCTGCGGTATGAGAATCACCACCGTTTTGATCTGGGGATTATTCTTGCTCCATTCGATCTTGAACCAGACAGACACCAGGCAGCAAAAAAAACAAGGCATTCTCGGCTTTGTGGGTGGCACTGGCTTGCTGGCCATATGGCCAATCTACGCCCTGCTGCAGGACCCCAAAGCAGCCTGGGCGAATCTGCTAGTCATTCCCAAGCTGTATGGCCAATGGCATTTGACCCACGGCACGGCACACAACAAACTGGATTTAACCCTGATGTGTTTGACTGCCATGGGGTATCTTTCACTCTTGATCTGCTGGGGTATCACCACCTGGATGGGTCGGACCTGTGGTCGAGCGGAATCACTCACACCAGACAAAAGGCAACCATTCCTGTTCTGGATAGTGGCCACCTTTGTGGTGATCGCATTTATCCCACCCACCATGTGGCAGCAATACTGGGCCGCACCTGTAGCTTTTATAGTCATGTGCCCAGCCATACCGCTTTACAGGCTCCAGCAACACAAAACGAGTCACCCTAGGCTCTGGCGTACAGCCATAACCACCGTGATTCTCAGCACGGCCCTGACTGCGTGGGCCATGACGGTCACCTTGATCTCTGAACCGTTAAGCCTGTCTCGGTCTTTATGGCCTCCCCTGCAAATGCATGCACTGGCCCAAGACATCGCCAAACACGTCAAAGCCCCGAAAAGGATACTGACTCTGGCCCCTCTACTGGCTCTCGAAGGGTGCGCACAGATTTACCCAGAATTGTCCTGCGGCTCAGTGGTCTACCGTATCGGCGATCAACTGCCCACCCAAGTCCAAGATGCCGCGCATGTAGCAGGCTTCAAATCTCTGAAACCAATACTGTCCACCACGTCAGCTGATGCCATACTGGTTGGCACCGAGTCGGGCCTGCTAAAGGGTTTGGATCAAGACCTAATAAACTACGTACCTGAACACTGGTTACACATTGACTACCCGTCAGGCATCACCCTCTACTATCGCCCCTAAAAACATGCTGCACTGAGACCGTGAACATCTGTGGAGACAAAATCGTGAATACACTCAGTAAAGATCAAGCCAAATTTACCTGGAAGGCCTTGACGCGGCCCTTCTCTGTGTTGGCCCCGATGGAATTTGCCACAGACACAGCCTTTAGGCGCCTGGTGACATTTTGCGGGAAACCGGATGTCATGTTCTCAGAGTTCACTCACATAGACAAATTGTGTGTCGAAGGTAGCGATACAAGAAACCGCATTTTATTCGATCGCACGGAACGCCCCCTCATCGCCCAAATCTGGGGGAACAATCCCGATCATACCTACACGGCCGTTAAAACATTGATTCAACGGGGTTTTGACGGCATCGACCTAAACATGGGCTGCCCGACACCAAGAGCGATTGAAAAAGGTAGCTGCTCGGCCCTTATCAAGAACCCCACTTTGGCTGGCGAATTGTTTGTGGCCGCCAAAGAAGCAGCAGGCAATCATGCCCCAGTAAGTATCAAAACACGCCTCGGCTTTGACCACATTATGACGGAGCGATGGACCGAGTTTTTATTGACGTTTGCACCGGCCGCCCTGACAGTTCATGGTCGTCTGGCAACAGAGTTGTATCAAGGCTCTGCCAACTGGGAAGAAATCAGAAAAGTCGTTGTCCTCCGCGACGCCATGGCCAGTGACACCGTAATCATTGGCAATGGTGATGTCCAATCATCCACAGAGATTTTGAAGAAACACACCTGTTACGGCGTGGAGGGTGTCATGGTGGGACGTGCCGTCCTGAAAAACCCGCTTCTCTTTCGACATGACGAACACTCCATTGAGTCACTCACCTCAACCCAACGCATTCAACTCCTCTGGCATCACGCCACTCTATGTCGTGATAGCCTGGGTGACATCAGAGGGTTCATCGTCATACAAAAGTACTTCAAACTTTACATCACCCAATTCGAAAACGCAGCAATGCTTCGCGCGGATCTTGCCAAGACAAGATCCTTTGAACAACTCTATGACTGTTTAAAGAGTCATATCAAGGAAGATGTGAAAGCGTTTAGTGGGACAGAACAAACAGGCCCATAAAGCTCGAGGCAAAGGGCAATCTTAATGGACTTCCCCTTGACTGTTTATTTTGTGCCTTCCTGAATTATACCCATTCACGTCTGCGAAGAAAACCAGCCACACTTGAACCAATGGCTGCAAGCAACAAAGCACCCGGTGCAGGTACTGTTGGCGTATCGCCACCCGGAAACAGTGCGTTGTCCGTGTCTGTTCTGAATTTTAATGTCCCAGTGAACTCATCGGAAAATTCAATCAACATATAACGATATAAATCACCTTGAAAAACATCGCCTGCGGGACTCACTGGAACACTGTATGTCACATCAATATTTCCCAAATAAGTGCTGGATAACTGCTTTACGGTAAATGGTCTACCTTGCCTGGAAGCCGCAGTATAGGCTGAGCCATTGATAATATCAAACATAGTATCGCCGGCACCTGCATCAACCAAGAGTGTGCTTAATCCCGTACTACTGATCAGAGACCAGTCACTTCGATAGGTGTCATTTTTTTCTGTTAAGCTCCAGCCAGATCCGGCCACACCATAATAACCAGGAGAAAGCTCACCCCAAATTCGTATATCCGTACCATTGGCCGTAATCGTCATACCCTCCATATTGTGACCGGACGTCTGGTATCCGGATATGGATGTGACCTGGTATAGATCTACAGCACTGGTGTGAATCGTAACAGCGGCGTGACTTGTGCCCACACCTATGATCAAAATCATCAGCGTCATCAATTTCTTCATGATCATCCCCCAAGATTTGTTCCCACCCCCAAATACATATCGAACAACCCTTCTGCAGGAACACAGTCTAACCAGGATCTAATGGTAGCAAAATAGCACACATTTCTCAATGTTTGAAGAATCCTATAGGACCTTGACAAAAACTATTTCAAACACCCCATTAGGTAGCTTTTAACCTCCGGTTTTACAGGACCCAGACGTAATTATTCTTCTTGCAAGCAGTTTTTTTTTTTATAGAGAAGGCCGCATGAATCATGCGGCCTTCTCGTAAAGCCTCGAAGCTCCAGCACACGCCTCCTGACTGGCATCAAGAAAACTCCATTCACTAATCATCTACACACCTTGCAGCATGCCGCGTTTTGAGATAATCAGAAAGCCCAATTCGCGATTTAATCCCTTAAACTTTGAAGCACTAATACCACATCGACATCCAAATGCCTGGAGCACAGCATCATACCCATGGCAATCATCGCGAGCCACCGTGACCGAATGAGGTCCTGAACTGCAGATATTGTAAACATCATAAAGCTCACGTTGTTCTTCAATTAGATCATACAGCTTATCGAATGATATGATTTGAATATCCATGATTGCACCTCGTCTGTATATCACTATGCTGATTTCAAAAAGGCATGGTTTTGCTGGAAGGACCGTTGCCCGTGACCCGTGTGTTTTGTGATTTCTTTTTATGTCAATCTTTCTATGAGTACAGTGCCAACCGAGTTCAAAAATATCACGTTTTTCCTGAAAAACTTATAGACTCATCTAATCTACAAAAGCTTCACGCCTGCCTCCAGACACAGGTCAATCATCTCCAGTGGCCACACACTGGTGTGAACCTCACCGATATGAAGCTTACGCAGCATAAACATACATAACCGAGATTGGCCAATACCCCCACCTATACTAAGAGGCAATTCGCCATTCAACAATCGCTGGTGCCACATGTATGCCTTGCGTGCCTGAGCATTAACAAGATCAAGCTGCTTCAACAAAACGTCTGGACTCACCCGAATCCCCATAGAACTCAATTCAAACACCCTGTTCAAGAGCGGATACCATAGGAGGATGTCCCCATTAAGACCCTTGTGGCCCGCAGTCGTGGGCGTGCTCCAGTCATCATAATCAGGCGCACGATCATCATGAATCGTGCCATCAGCCAGCTGGCCCCCAATCCCTATCAAAAACACAGCGCCATACTGCTGAGTAATCTTGTTCTCCCTCTCGCGAGGCGTCAGGTCCGGGTATCTCTCTTGCAGCTCCTCAGCATGCACAAAGGTGATGGCATCTGGTAGTATAGGCTTAATCTCAGAGTGTTGCCAATGCACGGTATGTTCGGTCTGCCTGATTACTTCATAAATGCGTATCACAATAGCTTTGAGAAAATCCAGGTTCCGATCTTCGTCTCGGATCACCCGTTCCCAGTCCCACTGGTCCACATAAACAGAGTGTAAATTATCGAGACACGCCTCGTCAGGTCGAATGGCATTCATGTCCGTATACAGACCTTCGCCGTGCTCGAATCCGTAGTCTGCCAGGACCATGCGCTTCCACTTGGCCAGGGAAAACAAACACTCCGCCTCTCGGTCTTCATCATCCTTCACCCGAAATGTGGCCTTGCGTTCCACCCCGCTGAGATCGTCATTGATCCCAGAGCCCTTTGCCAGAAACAGCGGCGCAGTCACACGCTGCAAATTCAACGCAGCCCCTAAACGGTCTTCAAAGGAATCTTTAATACTCTTGATGGCATACTCTGTTTCACGTACACCCAGTAACGCGTGATAATCAGGATTTTGAATTAAATTGGACATAATTTGGACTCTCTATATGGTGTGGAAAATTAGTGTTGGTTTTAAGGCACCGTCACCTTATTTTATGGAATTCTTTGTACTTGCTGGGAATCATGCCCATGTCAATCCCAGCATTGATACAGATGCCGATAGCTGTCTTGTACTCTGGATGAACCTGGTCAATGGCACGATAATCAGAAATGAGAAAACCTTCGAATCCCAATTCCTCCTTGAGAATCTCTGTGAGCAGCCTTTTGCTGGCAGAACATTTCACGCCATTCCAGCTGCTATACGACGGCATAATGGTGGCCACACCCGCATCCACCGCAGCTTTATAGGGCGGCAGGTGAATGGCCCGTAATGCCTCTTCGCTCAATGCTGCGTTGCCCTGATCAAGTTTCGCACGTAGACCGTCGGTTTCAGCCTTGCCTTCACCTCCAGAATTGTGCGCGACGGCAGTCGTGACAGAGGCAGGCTTACCTGTCATGATGGCGTTGGTCCCCCCGTCAGCAATATAGTGCTTGGCGCAGGCTGCGACCGCCAAAGGATCACGTAAATCATCACCCTGAAGACCACGCACTGACGCCTCACCCAATCGACTTACCCAGACAGGATCTTCACCGAAACCTTCATAGGTGCGACCCCAACGCTCATCGCGGGGGATGGTAACGCAGGGCGCAAAAGCCCATTGTACGCCGGTGGCTCGCATCTCTTTGGCTGTTATCTCCCCAATCTCCTGTATTAACTGAGGATTTCGCGTACAGCCAAGACCTATGTTGTGCGGAAAAATGACCGCGTTAAGCACGTTGCTATGGCCATGCACAGCATCCACCCCATACAGAATTGGAATGCCAAGGCGGGTACTCAGGGCCTGCCTCTGATACGCGTCGACCATATCGGACCAATGCTCCACCGTATTACCGGCCTTGGGATCGGAACTGCCGCCGCTAAGCACTGAACCCAGGTGATATTTTGCCACATCAGCAGGATCTTTTATAAACTCGTTGTCAGGCTGGATCATCTGCCCAACCTTTTCATCCAATGTCATTTGAGCCAACAGAACGGAGACCTCACGATCACGTGCCGTTAAATCGCTCTGCTCGGTTTTCACGTCTTGCACAACACATGAGCTCAAGCTTATACCCAGATATACCAGGATTACGCACAAAAGAATACGACTCACATCACAACGTCTTGTTGTTATCATTTCACTCCTTCTTACCATATTGACAGTCCAGGACTCACTTCTTAAATGGCACACAGCCTGATTTGGAGTATTGTAATCGGAGTCTCCCAAATAATAAAGTGTGGCTCATGAAAAGAATATCACCACACATTTCCACCTTGTATCGATACAGTATTGGACGCGATATTTAACAAAATTAGGTTAATCCTGTGCTTTGCCATGACCGATATGTTGGCTATGCTCATACGCTTGGTAGCGTGCCCCTAAGAGAGCTCGATACATTTTTTTTCAGAGAGAAAAGGTCAATACGTGTCTCCAAAAAGAAAAATACGGCAATACGTCATTTTTATAGTGAGCACGACTCTGCTTGTCACATGTGTGATATTCCGAAAGCAAATCAGGCAGTTCTTGCCTTCTGAAATCTCGAAAAATGTCAGCAAGATCATTGACATGCGAGACAACGGTCGTTAACACACGGCCAATTCAACACTTGCAGATTCAAGACCTTTCGAAGACGCCCTAACATGAACCGCTCCCTGGATACCAGCGTGTGCCCCATGTCTCGGTATCTGCCAAAACAGTCTAGGTATTGGTCTTGCCAAATGTCACAAGATCAGTAGCATCCACACGAAATGGACTGTACCCGTAGTCCCACTGACCTGCCAGTTGCCCATTCACATAGATCTTTGAAAAAGCCATGACACCGGACACATGCCACAGGGTTAACACATTGTTTTATAGATTTGTATTACAAGCGTCTTTTTGGTAGAATAAGAGGCCTTATTTTAGTGGTCGTTATGCGCAAATGATCATCAAAACAAATATGACGCAGCAACTTGGATACGTTCCGATATTTTAGGGTCTCAGGGTACAATTGAGGGTGATTTGCATGCATGATAGGCAGTATGTCGTATTTTGGGGGATGGTTTTATGTTGTCTCGTTTCAGGTTTTTTCCCTGCACAGGCCTCTCTTTCCCAAGAAGAGATGATCAGCGACTCAAAATTAATTTCACCCTTCATTGGCCCAAATCAGGTTGAACCCGTACTTTTTAGCCAGCCAAGGGGGTTTTACGCCCATGCCTTCTATCTGATCCTAACCACCAACACAGATGATGCGACCGTCTATTACACCACAGATGGCAGCATCCCCACACCTGAAACGGCCAGCATCGCCCTGGACCACAACCAGGCCTTTCCTCTGATCATCAGCAAAACCACCTGCGTAAGAGCCGTGGCCGTCAAAGAAAATACCATACCCTCCGAAGTTTGCACACAGACCTATGTCTTTACTCGTGATGCCATTAGCCTTCCCAGTGGAGCTGATCAAGCCCTGGTCGAAGAAGCTCTTCTGGCCCTGCCCTCAGTCGTTCTTGCCACGGACTCTGTCCCCTCAGACTCGAGCGAGAGCAGTTGGGCCTCAGTCGAGTGGTTAATGCCTGACTTGACGGAAGGATTTCAAATCAACGGCAACATAAGCCAAAGATTGGACACAACCGTCAGACAAACCTCTGGCAAAACCTCATTCCATGTTAGTTTTGACCATGCCCTGTTGGACTACCCACTTTTTGATACAGTACAGCAGACATCCCATCAAGGATTCGATCTATACGCCTGCACAGACGACAGTTGGGCAGGCAACGCAGGCTTGTACAGCAGTTTGATTCGTGATGTTTTCTCACACGATCTCCAAAACCAGGCAGGACAGCCCAGTCTCCAAAACCAGTTTTGCCATGTGTACATCAACAGCCGATACCAAGGCCTGTACCAAATGCAGGAGCAAGCCAGTGCTGTGGCACAACGCACCAACCCTGATGCCGAAATCCAGGATCTGGATATTATTCAAACAGATTCAGAACAGAACCGCATTGCCGCAATTCACGGAACGCCTGATGCGTTAGACCGCTTGTACGCCCAAGCAGAAATCGGCTTCGGCGACATGACACAATATTATCACGCTCAAGGCCTGGATGTGCATGGACAGAAAAATCCTCACTATGAACGCCTTCTGGATGTGGACAATCTGATTGACTTTATGATTATCGAATATTTTACGGGCGATACCAATGGCCCGGGCTCTCGCCTGAACAATGGCAATCCAAACCATGTCCTGGCATTCTACAACCGCCAAGCCCCGGATGGTTTCAAGTGGGTTCACTATAACAACGAATGGTCCTTGGGCATGGGCGACATCAACGATCTTCAAGCCAGTCAGAGCAATATGGTCATCCCCTTGGCCTCTGACACGCAATCGGGCATAAACTCTTTTTCGTGTCACACATTACATGAAAAACTGATGGCCTCAAACGCAGATTATCGCATGCGTTTTGCAGACAGGGTATATGATCACTTTTTTAATGCCGGTATCATGACAGAAGCTCAGACGCGAGCCGTGGTCCAAGCGCGCGCCAATCAACTTCAAAGTGCCATCATTGCAGAAGCGGCCCACTGGGGGAAAAACACCCAATTACGAGCCACCTGGCTTAATGAGATTTTCCGTCTAAAATATGGCACCTATGACCATCGAGGCCAAATCGACAAACGCCTGCTCACAAGCCGCTCCAAAACCCTTTTGGCCCAGTTTAAAGCCATGTCCTGGTACCCTGATATTGGCGTACCAGAGATGAGTCTCCCCAGCAGTATGGTTCTGCCCGGTTCGACGATCACCCTTATGGCACCCCAGGGCACCCTCTATCTCACTTTGGATGGCACGGATCCCAGGGCCTCAGGCGGCAATGTAAATGCATCCGCACAGATCTATGCAGGGCCAATCACAATTTCAGGCACAACACGCATCAAGGCAAGATCCTACCTTGGTGGTCTATGGAGCGCATTATGCGAGGCCACATTTGTCACGCAAGATGCCACAAAGAGCCTGCGTATTTCCGAAATGATGCCCAACCCCTTGGACACATCCACCCACTACATTGAACTCAAAAACATAGGACCAGACCCCGTTGATTTGTATCAAGTCCGGCTAGGTAACGCCATTGACTTCACCTTTCCCTCCCTCAGTTTGGCACCCGAGAGCTTTGTGCTGGTGGTCCAGGACAAACCCAGCTTTGAGGCAAAATATGGCACAGACCTACCCGTGGCTGGACAGTATTGGGGTCTCCTGAGCAATCAAGGCGAACATCTGGTACTGGCAGACCCAATCGATCAAGTCATCCATGACTTTTTCTATGACACGGCTTGGTATGACCTCACCGACGGAGAAGGATTTTCTCTGATGGTCAGGCCTGAGATGTATGCGTTACCGCACGCATACGGAGACGCCGCATCATGGCGTCCCAGTCAGACCCAGGGTGGATCACCCGGCACACAGGAAATCGCCCAGACTCCTTTACAGGGTACAATTCTGATCAATGAAATTTTGTCTCATTCGCATGATGCCGCTTCTGACTGGATTGAACTGTACAACACGTCTAATGAACGGCACCACATGGGTGGGTGGTTCCTCAGCGATGACCTTGAGAAACCTCAAAAATACGAGATCGCCTATGGCACAACCATTGAACCCCATGACTATCTCGTCCTGTTTGAAGTTGAGCACTTTGGGAATCCTTTCAACCCGGGAGTACAAGAGCCCTTTGCACTGAGCGAAAACGGTGAAACCCTGTACATTTCTTCCGGCCTGGATGGCGCATTAACCGGCCTGCAACTCAAAGAAACATTTGGGCCATCGAGTACGGGGATTTCATTCGGCCGCTTTCAAAAGAGTACAGAGGCTGTTAATTTTGTGTTCATGAGCGAGCCCACACCGGGTGGAGCCAATGCTGACCCGTTGGTGGGGCCAGTGGTCATCAGCGAAATTATGTACCACCCATCAAACGATGAAGAGGCGGAATATGTGGAGCTGGCTAATATCAGCCAAGAACGAGTGATTCTGTTTGATCCTATCGAATACCTGCCCTGGCGATTTCAGGACGATCAAGATGGCTCTGGTATCAGTTTGGCTTTCCCGCTAAATCCCGGATTGGAACTAGACCCCAATGAACGCCTCCTCTTGGTCAAGGACAAAGCCGCATTCCATGGCAGCTACTATGTCCCGGACCGTGTGACAGTGCTGGAATGGCCCAGTGGCAAGTTAAGCAATTCTGGCGAAAAACTCCAACTCGACCACCCCGGTGATGTGGATTTGGCTGGCCAGCGTTATTGGATTCGAATGGATCGCGTGAATTACAGTGACGGGTCTCACCCGGAAAATGCAGGCACAGATCTCTGGCCAGCCGGCCCGGATGGCAGAGGGTGGGCCCTTCAACGTATCGACCTTGATGAATACGGCAATGACCCCATCAACTGGCGTGCAGGCATGGCCACGCCAGGATGGTAATCTGTTTAGACATGAATCTTTCACTTTTTACCTTTAGGAACACTCATAATGCGTCAGACTACGTGGACATATAGTAGCCGACTCTTGATGGGCTTGATTTTAAGCCAAGGATCGATTCTCTGTGCGCAACCACTTCAAACCGTAATCATCACAGAAATCATGGCTCTAAACGATGGAAGCTTGCTGGATGAAGACGGTGACGCCTCGGACTGGATTGAATTGTACAACCCCACACAGGCTCCCATTGACATGGATGGATGGTCTCTCACAGACAAACAAGATCAGCCTGCGCAATGGATCTTTCCGCCTAACGTAACATTGTCACCGGGCGACTATCTGGTCGTGTTTGCTTCGGGCAAGGATCGAATCAATCCCAATGTCCCCCTACACACTAACTTCAAGCTGTCTGGTAGCGGAGAATATCTGGCTCTGATAGAAGCGGATGGTGTCACAACAGCCTATCACTTTGATCCAAGATTTGGCGAACAATTGGAGGGTATCTCTTACGGCACTGCGCACCACACTGAAACAATTCTCTCGTCAGGATCCCCTATCACCTACAACATCCCTGAACCGGCCCCATTGAACGCAGACTGGGCAGGTGTCAACCTCAATGATACAACCTGGCTTCAGGGAGAATGGCCTCTACGCTTTGGCCTCATATCAGAGGCTACTTCGCAAGACATTGGAGCCATCCAAGCACCCGGGTCTATCGTCGTTAGGGATGATGTCTATGTCGTGGCTGGCGGCGGCGCTGACATAGGGGGTAATGAAGACGCCTTTCACTATGTGTATCAACCACTGAGAGGAGACGGGGAGCTCATCGCAAGGATCGCATTCTTTAACCAGACAAACGCCTGGGCCAAGGCAGGTGTCATGATTCGTGAAACCCTGGATGCAGACTCCAAACATGCCATGTGCGTAATGACTGGTGGCAATGGTGCCTCATTTCAAGGACGCGTCAACACGGGACAAGAAAGCTTTCACACAACCCCCGGCAATGGTTTGGCCTCCCCGGCTTGGGTCCGCATCGTAAGACAAGGCAGCAAGCTAACAGCCTATAGCTCAGAAGAGGGACAAGACTGGACCGTATTAGGCACACACACAATTGACATGCCGTCAGAGGTGTTCATGGGTTTGTGTGTCGCGAGCCACCTGCCCGGCGCATTGTGCGTGGCAGCATTTGACAATGTCTCTTGGGACACGGTATCAAACAGCGATCTGATGGATCAAATGCTCGGGCAGTCAGCGATGGTTCAGGCAAGATGCGTGTTTAACCTGGAAGAGGGTCAGAGTGACTTGTGGGACCAGTTAACCCTGTCCATGCAGTATCAGGATGGCTTTGCCGTGTATTTAAATGGCCAGCTTGTGACGAAAAACAACATAGCAGATGCGCTATCTGGTAGCAGTACTGCCCTGACAAAACAGACGCAATTATCGTCCGAACTCATAGACCTGATGCCTTTTAAAGATCAGCTCATCATAGGAAAAAATGTACTGGCCATAGCCGGTTTCAATGATCATCCCGATGATCTGGATTTTGATCTGTCACCTCAGCTTGTGGGTGCAAGCAGTAAGCCCATGCCTCAGTATTTTAGCACACCCACGCCTGGTGCAGACAACCTCCCTGGCAGTCTCGGCCAGGTATCCCCAGTCATGTTTAGTCAAGTTCGCGGCTTCCACAGCACACCCTTTGTACTCTCACTCCAGTCCGACTCTCCTGGGGCCCAGATCCGAATCACAATCGATGGGTCATGCCCGACGTCAACCCATGGCCTGCCCTATACGACACCCCTCCCTGTGGCGAGAACCACCGTCCTCAAGGCCGTGGCATACCAACCGGGATTTCTGGATTCCAAGGTGATCACCCACACCTATCTCTTCTTGGCAGATGTCGTCAAACAATCGCCCAAGGGCGAACGCCCCAGCCCCAACTGGCCGAATGGAAATATCAATGGTCAAGAGATCAATTATGGCATGGATCCAGAGGTCGTGAATGACGCTCAGTACAGGGATACCCTTTTTGAGGGACTCCTGGAGATCCCCTCGATGAGCGTGGTGACAGATCTGGCAAATCTGTTCAATCCATCCACAGGCATTTACGTCAATGCGGCCAAGGCCCGCAGCAATGCACGTGACTGGGAGCGTCCCGCATCCATAGAACTGCTCAGCACAGATGAGTCAACGGAACATAAGGTTCGCATCGCCAATGTGGATGACTGGACAAGCAGTCGACAATGGGAACGATATCCTTCTCAAAAATCAAAACCCATCACACTGGTGGCGGGTCGAAAATACTACATTGAAGCCCTTCACAAAGAAGGGGGTGGCGGTGACAACCTGGCTGTGGCATGGCAATACAATAGCCGCAGTAGAGCGGTTATTGCAGGCCAATACCTCGCACCGACCACTGCCCAGTGGACCCAATGGGCAGCCCCCAATGCAGAGGAGTCCACCTGGACTCAAGCCACGGGCATCCTGGGGTATGATGTCACAAAAGGTGACATACAGGGATTGATTGACGAGAATATCCAAAGCGACATGCTGGGCATCAATACGTCCTGTTTGGTACGCATTCCATTTACCCTCGCCCATACAGACTTCTCAACGCTCAACTTGGGCCTGAGATATGATGATGGCGTCCTGGTGTATCTCAATGGCGTCGAATGCCTGCGTGTCAATTATGACGACAGCGCTGTGCCTGCGTGGAATTCATCTGCCAGCCAAAGTCGCCCCCATGAGTCAGCCATAACACCGGAGTACTTTGACCTGTCTATGGAACAGATCTCCCTGTTGTCGGCGAGTTTAAGGGCACCTTGAGTAATCAAGGCGAACGGCTCATTCTGCGTGATGCGTTGGACACCACAATCGTTGACTTCACCTATCAGGACAGCTGGCACCCCGTGACAGACGGTGCGGGATTCTCACTGGTATCTGACTCTGACGCATCGCAGAGTGACTGGGCCTCTCTCTCTAAAAGCGACGCCTGGCAACCTGGCCACATTGAAGGAGGCACACCTGGGTTTTAAAAACTCTCCTCAAAACCATTACCAGGATCTAACACGAAACAGCCTCCAAACATAAAGCTTTTTGCATGCGAATGAACGCTTTTTGGCCTAATTACGTCCCTGCCACGTGAAATGTAAAATTTTATGTAACAACTGTGGGAAATTAACGTCTCTTCTGTATATAATGTACTGTCTATTATTAGGAAGAGACTGTTATCGCAATAACCTGCAAAGAAGAGGAGTAAACTGTGAGGAGATTAGCCCTACTAATTATATTATTAGCTATCGCAATACCTTGTTGTGCCGAAACCCTGACCGTCAATCCAGATGGATCAGCCCAATATTCAAATCTGACCGAGGCCCTGCAACAGGCTCAGCCTGAAGACACAATCCTGCTGGAACCCGGCCTGTACCGAGGCAACTTGAACAGGGACCTCTACCACTTCAATGGCACGGTGACCATTGAAAGCGCACAAGGCCCTCAAACCTGCATCATGGATTGTGAGTCAAGCGGACGATTCCTGTATGCCTCAGTCAGTCTGGGCGACACTGTGACGCTCAAAGGATTAACCATTATCAATGCGCGCGGAGGCTCCGGGAATATCTATGTGAGTGGCGGCGGCAGTCTAACACTGGACAACTGCATCGTTCGGGACTGCGTCTCAACCTCAAGTGGCGGTGTCATTTATTCGAGTTATGGTGATCAGATTACGCTAAAACGATCCCTTTTCCTCAACAATTCAAGCGAATCAAGAGGGGGAGTTCTCAATGTCTACAATACCGTCATCACCATTGATCACTGCATCTTTGCCGGCAACACGTGTGGCCGTACCGGCGCGGTCCTTTATGTGGATTCCTACGATGAAGGCAAAACAGTCAGCATTACAAATTCCACCTTCAGCAAAAATACACCTGATGATGAAGGCGCTATTTTGGATGGGTATTTTTCAGATGACGTTTCATTTAAAAATTGTATCATAGCTGACAATCAAAATATCGCAGTTAGGATGTATCGATACTCAGATGATCTCAACTTGATATTTAACAGTTGTCTATTCTCTGATAATTCTGGTGGCCTCTACTATGACCGGAGGATGGGTACCACCTATTCAACCACTGCGTCGCTCAACGGCCTGCCTGGATCAGCTGCCAATATTTCCGGCCAACCCCATTTTGCAGAGGAAAATGACTTTCACCTTCTGGCCAACTCTGCAGCCATTGATAGCGGCCTGGCCACCCCCGAAGAGACCACTGATCTGGATGGTTTGCCCAGACAAATTGATGGTGATCAAAATCGTTCTGTGGTGCAGGATATTGGCCCCTACGAATACGACCCCAGCTATCCCCTGCTTGTCGTATCTCAACCTGGCCAGGTCTTTATCAGAGACGTCAATGCACCAAACCCTGAGAGCCAAACCTTGGCATTTAGAAATACAACACCAGCACCTTCTGATTGGCAACTCACGTCAGATTCTGCATGGCTTGAGGTCTCACAAAACTCGGGTGAATTAGTCAATGACAAAACCTCCGTCTCCGTCTCCGTTACCACAGAGGGTATGTCGCGTGGTGTATATTCAGCCATGCTCACACTCTCTGATCCCAATGCAGTAAACACCCCAGTGCAGATCCCGGTCACATTGAAAATCAGAGGCAAACTGTCGGTACCCGGTCAATTTGCCACACTCCTTGAGGCTGTCAGTGACGCTATGCATGGCGAAATTATTGAGGTGAATGGGGGCGAGTACACAGAAGGCATCGTGCTGGACAAATCCCTGACCTTGATCGGGCGCAATGACCCCAATATCGTATCGTACTATAGCAGTGGCATCCAAATTACATCAGACAACTGTCTGGTTCAAGGGTTCCACATCTCCGGAACAAACTACGGTCTTCGAATTTCAGGCTCACACAATACGGTCAAGAATCTTAGCATCTCAAACACCAACACGGGCGTTTACCTGTCCAATGGCTCAGACAACACACTGGACCAAATCAGTATTTCAAACAGCTCAGGGACAGGGGTAAATATTCAATATTCACCGAAAAACACACTCACCCACATCACGATAGAAAACGCCCCACGAGGTTTTTCGCTCACAGGAAACGACCCAGAAGAGTATCAACAAAATATCGATGAGACCAACACGGTCAATGGCAAACCCATACTTTACCTGGTGGGTGAGTCGGACCGAGTGATTGCGCCAAACCTGGTCACCCCCGCCTGTGTCTACCTGGTGGATTGTACTGATATCGTCCTATTCAGGCTGACGCTCAGTGGTAATGGCCGTGGCGTGTGCCTGGTTAACTCATCCAACAACACACTGCGAAGCGTGGCCATCTCTGATTGCGATGCAGGCGTTTGGCTCTTTGATGCGCCCAACAACACACTGATGAAAAACACCATCAGTGACTGTGACTATGGCCTTCGCCTGGTCAATTCAGCGCAAACCACCATGCGAACAAACACATTCACGGACAATGTATCAAGCTTTAGCATCGTCGCTCAGGAGGAAAACTACGAACAGACCATTGACACCTCCAATTTGATCGACGACCTGCCCATTTACTATCTGGTAGGGGAAAATGCTGTCACGCTTGATGACACCACACCCGCGGCATGTATCTATGCCATTGAATGTCGTGACTTGACCATTACCAATCAATTGATTACAAACAACACGTTCGGTATCGCATTGATCAATTGCACAAATGTGCGGGTCGAAGACGTCACATGTCGTAACAACCAAGATAGCAATCTGCTTATACAATCCTGCACCAATGTCACGATATACCACGGTCTGTTTACGAACAGCAACAGTGGGATTAACGTGACTGACGGTACAAATGTTGAAATCAGAAATTGCGAATGCAGCTTCAATGCAGTGGGCATGGCCATCAGCTATTCAGACTTTGTGCTTCTGAATTGCGTCATCCACCGCAATGACGAACAAGGCGGTATCCGCCATTATGCCTCTTCCAACAAAAAAGGATTTATCCAGGGATGTACCATTGTCAACAACAGCTATGGCAACAGCAGCTACATGGGCAATGGCGGCGCCATCACAGGCTCGGCCAATTACTTGAACATCCTGGATTCGATTCTGTGGGGTAATTCTCCGGGGACAATACCTGACCCTGACTATTACGACTACAACCTGACCTACTGTTGCGTCCAAGATGAGCTCACTGGCACAGGCAACATGGTTCTGGATCCACTTCTGACCTCAGATGGACATCTCACCCTAGATTCGCCCTGTATCGATGCAGCCACCCCAGGCCGCCGCAGAGTGGATGGTGTTGATATGGATGGGGAACCACGGCGTTCTGGCTTCAACATCGATATGGGCGCCGATGAATATGTGGATACTGATAGCGACGGCCTGCCGAACTGGTTTGAAAAGGAAGTGGACCCCAATGGCTTGGCCATGAATCCTGGCGATGACCTTGATGGGGATGATTTTACAAACCTGGAAGAATACGTACGGTTTAGTGGTGGTGCCTTGATGCCCTCTGGTTCCTACTATGTAGATCCTGTTAATGGCGACGATCTCAATCTTGGTAATGATCCCAATCAACCGAAAATGTCACTCCAGAGTGCACTTGACATCGTAGGCCCTGGAGAACGCATTCTCCTCATGCCAGGGCACTACGAAGAATCCTTCACGTTTAGAACTCAAGGCGCATTAATTCAAAGCCTGAATCCCAATGATCCAGACGTTGTCGCATCCACCATCATTGGAGCACGTGTCCAAATCAATAATCAAGGGGCCCATACCACGTTCTTAGGATTGACCTTTTCCACACAGGCAAGCGAAAGCATAAACTGCTCCTCCACCACTGTGGCTTTTACCCACTGCCGCTTTGTTGAAAACACGGGGGCACCCTTATGGGTAGAAAGCACCACGCTCCACCTCAAGCATTGTGAATTCACCAGGAATGGAGGATTGTTGGGTGGGGTCTTTTTGTACGGTTCACAGCTTTTCATGGAGAATTGCCTGATCGCAGATAACTACAACAATGGGTATGCCCAGGCGCTTATGCTCTGGCCTGAGTCCAAAGCAATCCTGACCCATTGCACCATTGCCAATAATAGCTCTGAAGTAGTCAACCCGGAGTTGGCAAGTTATTATGACATAGATTACGTGCCAGCCATACTTCTGTACGGCGGTGAGCTCATTATCGCCAATTCCATAGTTTGGGACAGTGAACCCGTGTTCTTTGATCTGCAAGAGGAGGGTATAACCAGCCAGATTTGGGTGACCTATTCCAATCTCAGCGACACCGCAGATACCACAGACCCCAACTGGCTGGGTCTGGGCAATATCTCCGTGGATCCTGGATTTGCTCAAGTTGGATATCAACCAGATAACAATACCCAAGCTTATGTCCCTGGCGATTATCATCTTCTGAGCGAAGAAGGTCGATGGGACCCCACACAAGCAACCTGGGTCCAAGACACAACCACCAGTGTCGGCATTGGCACTGCCAACCCAGCCTGGCCAGCACAAGATCCAAACTGGGATGGTATCAGACTCAATCTCGGTGCCTATGGCAACACACCCGAGCAAAGCTTGGCGCCGAACCACTGGTCTCTCCTGAGTGACCTGACCAATGATGGCATTGTTGAAGCGCTCGACCAGACCGCACTCACGCAACTCCAGTCTAACCCTCAAACTCAAACAGCGTTCCTCAACACGCACCCGGCCGACCTCAATCAAGACGGCGATGTGGATACCGACGACCTCGAGCTCCTTCAAAGTCAAATGGGGCAAACCACCCCTTGGCACATTGAAGGGGTTTTAAATGATCGCTGGGCCGACCCCGCAGTCACGACCCAACCAGACACACCAGGGAGCGACACCTCAACTGAAGGAGGAAGACGTTAAGAAAAACGCTTCGCCGGATAAGGATCTTAGTTCCAGGGATGGGATGGCCAAGAAAGGCACTATGCATGGTTTTCGGCTGTTTATGGACAGAAGACTACGATATCCCAGATTCTGTGTAACAATTCTATGCGATATGCGTCTCTTCTGTATATGCTAAATGATATTTGGCTCAAATACCATTTAAACCATAATATGCAGAAAAGAGGAGCATGTCATGAAATCACAAGGTCTGTTGATTGTTATATTAACCATTACAACACCCTGTTTCGCCAACATTCTAACAGTTAATCCCAATGGTTCCGCCCAGTATGCAAACCTTAATGAGGCCCTTCAACAAGCCCTACCCAACGATACTGTCAAGCTTGCACCCGGGGTTTACAGAGGCAGTCCCAACAAAAACCTCAGTTATTCCAATGGCAGTATTACAATAGAGAGCGAGCAGGGCCCACAAACCTGTGTTATTGACTGTGAAGAAAATGGTCATTTCCTTGATTTCTCCGGTCCTGTCGGAGGGTTGTTGACACTGAATGGATTGACAATCGCAAATGCTGCCACGGAAACCAGCGTCATTGATGTGAGTAGGGGCAGCTTGGTTATGAACAATTGCCTGGTGCACAACTGTGTCTTTTCAGGCATAACCTACAATGGTGGCGTTGTTTACGCCTCGGCTGGCGACACAATCACACTCACTCGATCCAAGTTCTTCAACAATCAAAGTGAAGAAATCGACGGCATATTCAACGCCTTTGGCAGCGTCCTGAGTGCTTGGGAAACAAAAGTCAACATTGACCACTGTGTATTTGCCAACAATAGCTCCGACATCTTTGGCGGGGTCGTTTTTACCTACTCTCTTGAGCAAATAGACAAAACCCTGACCATGACAAACTCAACCTTTCATAACAACAGCAGTAGCAATCCCGAATTCCCAGGGTCTGCTTTTGTCACCTATTTAGACCAGCCTGCCACGATTAGAAATTGCATTATTACGAACAACAATAACTTCGCCATAAGTATTCTGAAAATGACTGAACGTGCCAACATGGCGGTCAACAGTTGTTTGTTTTCCAACAATGGCGGTATTTGCATAGATCTCATTAATGGAACGTCCTATTCAACGGTCAGTAGCCTGAGCGGAGTTTTTGAGACCTCCAACAACATCACAGGCAATCCCAATTTTGCCGAAGACACTGACTTTCACCTGCTGGACGGATCAGCCGCCATTGACAAAGGCCTCACGACACAGCACACAATAGACCTCGACGGGTTGCCCCGACAAACTGATGGCGACCAGAATGGCACAGTGACCCAGGACATAGGTCCCTACGAATATGACCCCGAGCACCCCTTGATTGTGACATCTCAATCCAGTCTTGTCTTCACCAAAGATGTGAATGCCCCCAATCCCCAAGACCAGACCTTTTCATTTCGCAATACAACCCCTTCACCTCTGAACTGGCAGCTCATATCAGAATCTCCATGGCTCAAGGTCTCGCAGAATTTCGGTGAGTTGATCAACGACAAAACCTCTGTCACGGTCTCAGTAGACTCAGACGGCATGCCACGCGGTATCCATTCAGGTCTACTTACTCTGTCTGATCCCAATGCACCCACCAGCCCAATCCAAATCCTCGTATCTCTGAGAATACTGGGCAAGCTCATTGTACCTAATCAATTCACCACCATCATCCATGCAGCACAAAACGCCATGTCAGGTGAAACCATCGAAGTCCACGGTGGTGACTATGAAGGCGGCATTGTTTTGGATAAACCACTCACCTTAATTGGATACCAAGACCCCAATATTTCCACCACCCACAACAACGGCATTCAAATCTTGGCGGACAACTGCCACATTCAGGGCTTTACCTTGAATGGAACAGGGCCTGGTATTTACATTTCCGGGTCCAACAATACCCTCAAGAACATAATCATCACCCAGGGTGACACAGGCGTTTACCTCAGCAATGGTTCAAATAACACGCTTGACCAACTGTCCATCGCAAACTGCCTCATTGGCGGCTTGAACATCCAGGACTCTCCCGGCAGCACCGTCACCAATGTCACCATAATGAACTGCCTAAAAGGCTTTACGCTCACAGGCCAGAAGGTGAGTGACTATCAGCAAAATATTGACCAAACCAATACCGTGGATGGCAATCCCATCTTTTATCTGGTGGGTGAATCTGATCGGGTGATTGCGCCTAATCTGGCCACACCGGCCTGTGTCTATCTGGTAGAGTGCGCTGATATCGTCCTGTTCAGACTGGGACTCAGTGGCAATGGCCGCGCTATCTGCATAGTAAACTCCTCCAACAACACAGTTCGCAGCGTCAGTATCTCGGATTGCGATGCAGGTATCTGGCTCTTTGAAGCCCCCAACAACACACTCATGAGCAATACAATCAATGACTGTGACTATGGTATTCGCCTGGAACATTCAGCACAGACCACCATGACAAAAAATATTCTCACTGACAATGTTTCGAGTTTTAGTCTCATTGCCGAAGAAACCCATTATCAACAAACCATTGACACAACCAACCTCATCAACGACCTGCCCATCTACTATCTGGTGGGCCAGGAAAATGTCACGCTTGACGAAACGAATCCAGCCGCCTGTATCTACGCACTTCAATGCAGAAATCTCGTTATCACCAATCAAACGATTACAAATAACACCCATGGTATTGCATTGATAGATTGCAGCAATACCACCGTCGAAAATGTGATCTGCCGAGACAATCAGGAGAGCAATCTTTATATCGCCAACTGCAACAACGTCACTGTCAATCAAGGCCTTTTCACCCACAGCAGCTACGGCATTGACATGATCAATAGTACAAACGTCGAAATCAGTAATGTTGAGTGTGGCCACAACGGCACAGGTATCCAAACCATCTCCGTGGATTTCACTCTCATCAACGCCTTAATCCACAACAACACACAAGGCGGTGGCATCGGCTACTATGCCTCTGCTGAGCGACAAGGTATTATCCAGGGATGCACCATCATAAACAACAGCCTCATGGGAGGCACCGTACCAGATGAAGGCGGCGCCATTACAGGTGCGGCCGAACTCCTGAATATTCTGGATTCGATTCTTTGGAACAATACACCTGGTACCCTACCCTACCCTCAATTCTATAACTACACGGCCAGTTACTGTTGTGTCCAGGATCCGCTTGACGGCCCAGGCAATATCACAAAGGACCCACTGCTTACCCCAGATGGGCACCTCACCATTAACTCACCCTGCATAAATGCAGCCACGCCAGGACGCAGGCGAGTCACAGGGGTTGACATGGACGGAGACCCAAGGCGAGTTGGCACAAACGTTGATATCGGTGCGGACGAATACCAGGATGCTGATTCAGATGGCCTGCCAGACTGGTTTGAAAAACAACAGGACCCCAATGGCCTGGCCATGGACCCAGATGGCGACCTGAACGAAGATGGCACCACCAATATCGAAGAATACACAGGTGGTATCACCTCTACCCCATCAAATGGCCGGTAAGACAAAACTCATTGAGTCAACAGAATATATCAGTACCTCCTCCTGGCGGATCACGTCTTGTGCGTGGTCCGCTTTTTTTTGCGTCACTCACCTGAGCAGATGATCTACAGGCCACAACGTGTCTTGATCCACTGCAACGCCTGTTCTTTGGTTTGGACAGTACCTTCCAACTGAGCCAGGTACAGGGCGTCGGCAAGCTGGCCGAGCTTGGGGCCTGCGGGTATGTCCATGGCCATAAGCTCGTGACCGTTGAGTAAAGGCTTTGGCCGTAACGGGGTGTCACCGAGTTGGGCGACTCGATCTTGAAAAACAGTCAAGGCGTCGAGAGATCCGTTATCAGCCAATTGAATGGCTTTTTGAAGGGCCAGGAGATCTGAACAATAGGGTGCCCCGGCCAGGAGTTTAACCTGTGCCAGTGACATGGAGTCCTTGAGAAGATCACCCCTATGTTCCAGGAGATATATGACATGTCGGATTTGCTGTCGGCTGAGCTTGAGGTTTTCAAGCTGCTTGAGTGCCGCCTTCGGCTCCAGGGCCGCACACAGACCGGCGAGTCCGAGGGGATACGCCACGGCATGTCCGAGCCGTACCAAAACATCACAGGACTGTGTCAGGTCACTGGGTGTCATACCACGAAAGATGACATCCGCCAGATGAGTCTCGATCAAAAGTCTGACACCTTGGGCACGATTGTCACAACACAAAATGCCCTCCAGCTCCATGGAAATCCGTTCCTGACTGGTCTTTACTATCTGAGGGGCATAGCGCTGCATGGCTTCAAACGTGGCGGGGGCAATCTCAAAACTCAGTTGCGCTGAAAAACGTACCGCCCTGAGCATGCGAAGATAATCTTCCTGGAACCGATCATCAGGTAGACCAATCGTTCGAATCACCCGTTTATTCAGGTCAACTTCGCCACCCACATAATCAATGACCCGGTCTTCCACAGGGTCATAGAACATCCCATTAATGGTGAAATCCCGACGGGCGGCATCTTCCTTGGCCGTGGTAAAGTGAACCTGTGTGGGACGGCGCCCATCCACATACTCGGCATCCGCCCGAAACGTAGCCACCTCAATCTGATCCTGGTCTATCAGAACAATGACCACACCAAACCGAGCCCCCACCTTGAGCGTCCGTTTGAACAGTTTCATGACCTGGGCAGGTTCTGCATTGGTCGCCACATCATAATCCTTGGCCTCTCGCCCCAACAACCGATCGCGCACACACCCCCCAGCGAGTAAGGCCTTAAAGCCCTTTTCTCGCAACCGCGTTATCACAAAAATCGCTGCCGCCCGATTTGACACAACCAATCACCAACCACAAAGTCTATACTTTTCTTAACAAACTCACCTGCATGCTGCTCCATTCCCGCCGTTCGAGCAGGCCAAAGGGGCCATACTGCTGAAGCAAATGCACCTTACGATCTGTGCGTACAGAAATGATGGCATCGTCTGTCACTTGATTCTTCAATACACCCATCAGACCGGCCAACTGCGACTGAGACCCCACATCAACAGTCATCGGATAGGGGGGATCAACAAACACAAGATTGTACTTGGGCTTACCATATTCCAACGGCGCACCCGATAAAAAGGCATTCGTGGAAAGCACCTTACACTCGTCCCCAAAACACGCCTTTTCAATATTCTTGATCAGAGTCGCACGTACCTGGGCATCACGTTCAATAAAAGTTACAAAATCTGCACCACGGCTCACCGCCTCTAATCCCAGCGATCCCACACCCGAGAACAGATCCGCCACCATGGCCCCTTCAGGCAGCTCGTACTTATAGAGCACGCTGAACAGTGACCCCTTTACTCGATCCAAAATGGGCCTGGACACATCACCCTTGGGCGAAATCAACTTCATACCTCGTCGTCTACCAGCAATTATTCTCATAATGGGGTACTATACTCAGTCCCACAGTCAAAGTCCACCCTCATGTGCAGTAAGAGAACCCTGGAACCCATCCGGAAACTGGTTTTCGAATGGGTTCTAATCAGGCACTATGGTAAAATCCCAACCCATTTCCGTGGCCAAGCCATGCGGTAGAAGCATTTTTGACTGATAGGCATTCGAATCAGTGTTTTTGATTGATGCCTCTATTGCCTTTGAAAACGGCGCTGTGACCAACGCAACAGACTTGAGCACAGCTGGATCATCCTCTGTCGATGTTGGCTCATGAACCGCCAAACACAATTTGGGATCTGATGAGACCAAATGAGTTCGACACACAACGGGCCTAACAGGATAGACGGTGCATATGGCATTATCCAGTAGAGGGCAACACCGTACATATTGGGAGAGATCTACGTGATCGTCCAACTCACCTGCTTGCGACCTGCCCGGCCAGGTATTGTCCCAGGCATGCCATTGGTGCGTTCGTATTCGAAGATCATCGATCTGCTTTATGGAAAACTCCCGCTTTACATATTGCGCCAACGTATGCATCTCCGCCCTGTTCGTAAGGATAAAATGTCGACAACAGTGGCAACACCCCATCTTGCAGGTTGGGGTGATGCCCTGTCTGGTTTTCAAACGGTTCAATTCTTTTTCAATGGCATTATCAACAGTCTCATAGACACCATTCACGTAATTCTCTTGCTTCGTCATTGAGCAATCGAATCCCTGTTTGTCAGGTGTCATATCGTCGTCTTGGCTACTTCTTGTCAAATTTGCAATCCCCTACGAATAGCAAGTACTTCACTATAGTCTCTTATGTCTACCACAACGCAACTGCCCTTGCGAAACCTTCCCCTTATCAATAGGCGGTTTCTCGCCATTTAGCAATAATTCATTTTCAAATAAGGGGAATCTGCTATACTTGCCATGAGACGAACATCTGGCACAGCAGGCAATAAACAATCTGAATCAACTGAGAGAAGGACCGTGACGGTGGGTCGCTTCGCTCCAGTTTTTCAGTGTTCAGTGTTGAGTGTTAAGTTAGTGGCAAGGAGTGGGTCGCTTCGCTCCAGTGTTCAGTTTTAAGTTTTAAGTTTTAAGAGGTTGGCAAGGAGTGGTATTAGATGGGTATCAACGGTGAGCTTATCCGTCACACCGTCACACCTTCTTACCTTCTTGCCTTCACGCGGTCACACGGTCAAGCCTTCTTTTCTTTCCACATAATTGGCGTGGCTGTCGCAAACCAGACAATCGTGGCGATCAGCATGTACCACTTTACCTTATCAAGATCCGTTACCTGACCAATCAGATACAGAAAAGACGGCAGTATCAAACCGAGTAATGAAAGCAATGAGACGATTCTTAATAAAAGGCGCATGTTGTTTCTCCTTGATTAGGCTGTAGGCCGAATTTTTTGTTGATAGAATTTGCTGACAACGATGTACAAGAATGCTGCCACAAACCAGCCGGGCAAAGATACAAAGAAAATTTGAACGCCACCATAATTGACAAGCACATAGGCAACAGCCAAGGTAACAAACCAAGCCGCACCTGCTGCCACATTGAAGTTCTTACCCGCCTTTTCAGCATAATTACTCTGCATGCCCAGTTTTTTGATCAACCAAAAATCTACAAAGATCACAGCACCCATGGGCATAAGAATGAGCCCATATAAGGCCACAAATCCCAATAGCTTCATGGCAATCGCCGGGAACATACCTGCCACTGTAGCCAAAGCCCCTGTGAGTAGCGTCACCTTAAATCTTGAAGATTTTGGCCTTAAGGCCTGGAATGCAAGGCCAGCCCTGTATATGGTGGGATTGGCTGTGGTCCACCCGGCAATGATTACACAAATCAATCCTGCCACGCCTGCGGCTTTATTGGTCAAAGGACCGGGCAAGGGCGTTGGCGGCGAGATAACGGCCTGTTCGATTTTACCATCTTTTACCAGTTGCTCTTCTATGGCCATGGCTTCGCCAATCAGTTCAGCAGACAACGAGGCCTCTTGCAGGGATTGTTGCGTGTATTTGCCCTGTGCGTTTTGGACCAATACGTCAATCATGTGTTGATCTGGAGCTGTGGTGTGCAACTGCAATGCAAATAACAAAGCAGCTGCAATCCAGGCCATATAGTGTCCTACATACATGCCCGTGGCAGAGGCAGAGCCATACCAGCTTTTTTTGGCAAAGCGAAATACAGAGAGGTCACTCATGCCAATGTGCATGGCCATGTTACAAAACCAGCCAAAAAATGTGATATGCCAGAAGGTAAACTTAACCTGTCCAGGCAAGGGATCGCCCCCCTTCCAGATCTGCGTTTTGGCCAAAGTCCATGCATCCGCAACAGAACTTATTTCAGTTTGGGTTACATTCATGAATTGGCGAAATCCCACAAAGCCAAATGCCAGAAAAACAAGCACCATCCAGGGCGCCGCAATGTTGGCAAACTTGGATACGGTCTGATACCCGAATGCCGCCACCACGGAAATGAGCCCCCCGATCACGGCCACGGTCAATATCCAACCAATACTATTGGGATACATATCATTAAGGCCCGGCATGGAGATATTAAACCACACGCCCACGGCCGTGGCAGATACGGTCACCATGGCCCCAGCAAGAAAACAAAACATCAGGCCATTGGCCAGATTGTACAAAGTCACTAATTGTCGACCACAGATCTTCTCCAGTTGGTAATACAGTGTCAATCGACATCGCGTGCCAATGGGCGCACAAATAAACATCCAGCTCAACACAGCCAGGGCATTTCCCAGGAGTAATCCCACCACCAGATCAAATGCCGAGGCACCAGCAGCCACAAAGAGTGGGCCAATCATCAGTTCGGTGCCAGCACAGTGTTCGCCAGCGTACATTCCAATGAAGTTTTTGAATCCAAGCCACGACCTCTGTGGCACGGGCTCACGCTCGAATTCACCCCCTGAAACCTCTTGCGATTCTTGTTCTGTTGTCATGCTATCGTTCCTTCAGAATAACAAACATCCACACTGCTTGAGCAGTTTCGCTTACGTACGTTGACTGAGCACAGTGGCCTCATAGTCTTTGACTTGAGCCAGCCACTGCTTGCCCACAGGCACACCCGCCTTCAAACAATAATAGTCCCAAACCGCACCAAAGGGCATGGTCTTGAGTTCTTCAAGCATGGCCAGACGTGACGTATAGTCGCCCTCATTCTCGAACTGTCTGAGTGTATCAGTGGGTTCAAGCATGGCCATGAGCAAGGCCTTGAGCATACTGCGTGTCCCAATGACCCAGGCGGCCACGCGATTGATACTGGCGTCAAAAAAGTCCAGACCAATATGCACCCGATTCAGTTGGCCACTCCGGACGATCTCCTGGGCAATGGCCTGGAGCTCGTCGCTGAGAATGACCACATGGTCACTGTCCCAGCGTACAGGACGACTCACATGCAGAAGCAGCTCTGGTAAGAACAGTAAGGCAGACGATATTTTTTCCGAAATCACCTCCGTGGGATGAAAGTGACCTGCGTCAAGACACAACACCTTCTGACGTGATATGGCATAGCCCATATAAAACTCATGCGATCCGACGGTACAGCTTTCTGCACCAATACCAAAAAGCTTGGACTCCACGGCATCCAAATGGATCTTGGGATCTATGTCCTCAGCAAACATCCTGTCCAGAGAATCCGCCAGGCGTTCACGTGGCCCAAAACGGTCCACAGGAATGTCCTTATACCCATCCGGCACCCACACATTGGTCACCGTGGGCGTGCCAAGCTGTTTGCCTATTTCAGCGCCGATCTTGCGGCAGGCAATGCCGTGTTCGATCCAGAAATCACGAATCCCCTTGTCTGCATGGCTCAGTGTAAATCCGTCGGCCGCTTTAGCATGGGAAAAGAATGTACCATTGAAATCCATGCCCAGATCATTGGCCTTGGCCCAATCGATCCAGCTCTGAAAGTGAGTAATGTCGATCTCATTACGATCCACAAAGCTGCCGCCATTATCAAGGTAGCTGGCGTGCAGATTCAGTCGATGGTCACCGGGAATCATGGACAGGGACTGTTCGATGTCGCGTCGCAATTCATCGAGGGTGCGTGCCTTGCCCGGGTAGTTGCCAGTGGCCTGAATCCCACCACCGGACAGTTCAGCACCCACGGTCTCAAAGCCCCCCACGTCATCGCCCTGCCAGCAATGCATGGACACCGGGATTTGTGCCACCTTCGCCATGGCCTTGTCCACGTCCACACCCAACTCAGCATACTGCTGCTTGGCTAACTCGAAGGCCTGTTCAACAATTGTATCTTGACTCATATGTTTCTCCTAAGTAGTTCAGCGTTCACGGTTTTAGGTTCACGGTTGATCGAATAAACTGGTTCTTACGGCAGTGAACTGTGAACCATTTAACCGTGAACCACACTTTGTCCCCACTTGGCTAAAGTGTACCGATAATACTTTTTGCCTTTTGGCCAAAATCCAACCAGGCTTGCGACGATTCCGGCATGTACTCCTTGACAGCAAAGGACTTGGCCACCAATGCCCGCCCCTCAGCCAAAGAACTAATTTGCCCCTGGGCCAGAGCTTGCACCAAAATATTGCCCATGACTGTGGCCTCAATGGGCCCTGTTACCACGCGCTTGCCTGTGGCATTGGCAGTCAACTGGTTGAGCAGGTCATTTTGAATACCACCACCCACTATATGCAACACATCGATGGGCTTTCCTGACAAGATTTCCAGGCTTTTAATAACCTCGGTATATTTGTGGGCCAGACTCTCCAGAATCACGCGTACCATTTGGCCCTTGTCTGTGATTTCTGCCTGTCCCGTGGCTTTTAGAAACTGATTGATCTTTTGCGGCATCTGCTTGGGCGCCATGAAGTCGGCATAGTCGGTATTTAGAACCGCAGTAAACGGCTTGGCCTCGCTGGCCATTTTTGTGATCTGAGAATAATCCAGATCCTCACCTTCAGAAGCCCAGTGACGTTTGCACTCCTGAACAAGCCAAAGCCCCATAATATTCTTGAGCAGGCGAATGGTCTGGCCCACGCCGCCTTCATTGGTATAGTCCATCTGATAGGTCGTGTCATTGATCACGGAAGTAGGACTCTCAATGCCCATCAAACTCCATGTCCCGCTGGACAGATATGCCCAGGATTGGTCATGTGTCACAGGCACCGCTGCCACGGCTGAAGCCGTGTCATGCGTACCCACAGACACAATCGGAACAGATTGCCCACCCAATTCCCTGGCCAGGTCTTCTTTGAGACAACCGGCAATGGTGCCGGGATGTACAATCGGCGGAAGGATCTGCTTGGGCAGGCCAAGGGCATCCAGCACAGCGGCTGACCACTGACCCGTATTCATATCCACCATCTGAGACGTACTGGCAATGGTGTACTCTGCCTGGATCTCGCCACAAAGCTCGTACATAATCAAGTTCGGCATAAACACCAGATGCGCGGCCTTATCCAGTAGCTCTGGCCTCTGTTGCTTGGTGGCCAAGAGCTGGAACACCGAATTAAAGACCATAAACTGAATGCCTGTATTGGCATAGATCTGGTCACGAGGCAGCAAATCAGACGCGGCTTCGATCATACCATTGTTGCGACTATCACGATAGTGATAGGGATTTTCCAACAGGGTGCCACTGGCATCCAGCAGGCCAAAGTCCACACCCCAGGTATCCACGCCAATGCTGGTAATGGGTTTGCCCAAAGCAAAGGCTTTTTTCAGCCCCGTCTTGATCTCGCTCATTAACCTGGGAAAATCCCAGCGCAAAGATCCGTCCTGCTCCATGGGCCCATTGGGAAAACGATGAAGTTCTTCAATGGCAAGGTTCTCCTGTGTACAGGTGGCCAACATCACACGACCACTCTCAGCCCCCAAATCAACCGCTACATAGTGACGTGACTCGCTCATATTTTCACCTTTGGTAGTTGTTCGTTTTTAGTTTTTTGTTTTTAGCAGTTTACCTAAAACTGAACACTTAAAACTCAAAACAGCAAACAACTGTTTCACAGTTGTTTGCTTCGATACGATTCGACTTCCCAGTTTTCAATAAATTTGCGTGCGCGGTCTGTCATGTATTCAAGTCCGCCAAACGCCTGAGCCAACTCAGTGACCCGCGCCCCGTCGATTGCCATCTCCAGGGCCAGATTGGCACGCACCTCAGACGAACCCACAGCCATAACAGCCTGATCGGTTTGCAGGATGACCGGGTCATAGCCGTATTGTATGTGGTACTGCCGGACCGCATCCTGCGTGGGATGACCCATCAAGGGGAAGGACTTGGCGTATACAATGTGGTCTGGTGAAATGGGCCCCTGAGGGGTTTGAAATAATGCGTTCACTGCTATGTGGACATCCGATCCCCATCCCAGCTCAGCACGCAATGACTGTTCAACAGACTCGGCCTCAACACAGGGGCCGGCTGCCATGTCCGGGGCGATGCTGGCCTTGTCGTATTGGGCCTGGAGTGTTTCAAAGATGTTGGCATACAGCGATTGAATCACCTCAGGACTGTCTCCTGCCACAAACACACCGTGGTTCTTCAGAAAGATCACCGATGGCTCGTAACCATGGGTCCGATTGTACTGCAAGATCTCCTGACGAACCTTGATGCAGAGGGTAAATCCGGGATCAATAAAATCAAGCCACAGAGCATCTGGGAATAGCGAGCAGCACGCGGCCTTGCCATCCCTGGCACAGGTCATGCCATTGACCAGGGTTGGATGGGTATGCACCACATATCGGGCGCTAAGCGTACTATGCAGGGGCGCTTCCACAGAGGCACGGCCGGCGCTGTCCGGTAGAACCGCCTTTTCCATGTACGCCTTGACCAGGGCCTCCCGTGCATGGGAATTGGCCGGGGCTTGAACATCATAGAGTTCTGCCAGCTTGGCACGGCTCATGGCCACAAACGTCTCGGGTGTCAAAGCCCCCAATGTTGTACCAGATGGCTTGACCCATAGGGTTGTCTCGTTTTTGACGGAGGTATTGCCACCGCCTCCAAGCACATAATCACACGTGCCGAATTCATGAGATAATTGAGTAATCGCTGCAAGCGAGTTCTGCTCTGTCATAGATACGATTCCAAAATAAGTAAAGGACGGCGTAGTCTACCACAGATTCTGGGGGTTGTTAAGACTCAGGGCAAAAAACTCGCAAAACTGCCAATAACGGGGGATTGGGAGAATCTCAAAGAATCATCGGGCAATTTCATTGACTTTTATTCGCAGACTAAACAATGGGTACTTTCTGTTTAATCTTCGCTCGAATCTGCTGATAAATTCGTATAGAAACGCCTTCGGTCACCTCAAGGGTCACAGCTAAACCATATGGAATTACTTCGTCTAATTTCTCCGTCGCATCGGCCTTGCATGTCACGTGCAGCAGAATGTGTCCATCTTCCTCAAAAGCAGAGATCTCTTTCCTGCCCTCAAGAATTTCGTGTTGCACAGTACCACGTAAAACCTGGTTGTGATCCAAATCCTCCCTCTTGAGTCTTAAAGGCAACTTATCCCAGCTTTCACCCGGCTGGAGCACCAATTTTGCCTCTCGCAGATTCCGATGGGCAGAATTGATGGGCGAAAACCAAGCCAGTGTAACCACCATACGCCGCCATACTCCACTTCCAGACAGATCAAGTGGTATGGGCAAGCGATATTCATGAACTTCATTTTCCTTTATTTCCGCACAGCCCAAGACTGTGGCCCGCTGTTCGGTACAGGCGAGCACACGTTCGATATTCACTGCCCCATAGCCAATAAAACGTGCCATTACCTCTTTGAAACGGCGTGAGTTTGTTGGCGTTTTTAGCGACTCAGTCAATACCTCCTCAGCTTGATTATCGTGTTGAGCACCATGTACCAACAGTGCCTTGATGAGTACTGCCATCAGATTATCGGGAATCTGCTCGTCGTGTTCAGCCTGTAACTTGTCCAGCACTTCATAGATTCTTGCCCCATTCCTCGTTGCCAGAGCTGCGGCATTGCTCGTACCATGTTGGTAAACACATTTTGAAGTTTCACCTGCCTGTGAGCTGTCATAAGCAACCTTCTGTCCTGGCTGCCCCAGAGATCTCTTGGGCAGCGAGAAACATTTGTCACTGTCAAGAGGAGGGGTTATATAAAGCCTCCGCCCACCAGGAAAGAAAACCTCTGGTTTAACCGACCGTCGAAAACCATGCCCCAATCGCGATATCGGGCTAAATAGGGCATTGTTAGGCAATAGGTCAGTCCGCTGCCCCAGCGTATAGGTTCCGGATTCATCTGCGTGCAAAGCGCCGACAGTGAGGGCGTTTAAAGATTCCGCAGGAGATAACAATCGCCGTTCAGATAGTTGCCGCCCAATACACTTCAAGACGTGGACGACTTTATTTTCATTGGACAAGGTAGAAAACTCGCTGTGCGGAATGCCAACATCAATGTCGCCTAAGAAATTTCCCGCACTCACACAAAACAACACTCGGTACTTCCAAGACAGCCAATCGAGCAATCTTGCACATGGACTGGGCGTGCGAATAAAGGGACGCTTCGAGTCCCCAATAGAAAGGTTGATTATTTTGATGCCAGGAGCTTGTGCCGGTACGTTGCCTTCCCCTTCAAACATACGCCGCACAGCGCGCTCAACCCTATCCTCGAAAAACACATCGTCCGGAAAATGCTCCTCATGCCAATCGAAATGCCTGGCTTCAGGATTCGGTTGCATCACCGGCAAATGATAGACCTGTCTTGCCAAAGGAGCAGACTGCCCATTCACCAGTTCCCCATGCACTACCAATGATGCCATAGCTGTACCGTGTCTTCTCTCTCCGGGTTGATATGCGCTGGCCAGATTATCGGGATCATCGAACAACAACCGATCTTTCAACGCTTCATGCAACAGGTTCGGCACACCATCGAGAATTGCAGCTACTGGCGGTAATTCTGGGCAACCTTCAGGAAACTCACCGGATTCGCCAGCTTCGTCTGATGAAACCGCCAGACTCTGTCCGGTCGGACGAAAATACATTACCCCTGAAAAATCGAACAGCTGGATGTCCAACTTGGTACCGGGCGACTCCAGCACATCCAGCAGATGGCGAACCATATTGGCGGGCAATGTGGCCTTAACTGCGTGGAAGGCTATATTCTGCATATCGATAAAGGGGCCAAGTGTTCGACCGTTAATTTCCTGCAATAGAGCTTGAATGATTGTTTCATTTTGTTTTCGCTTAGAAGGATTCTGTCTGTAGAACAATTCAATTTGGCAATGAATTTCTTGATCGGGGACAATAGGATCAATCAAGTCTCGCCAAAGTTCGATCATACCAGTTTCACCAAGGGTTTCTTCAATACCCCACCGCCGAATTTTTCGAATCTGAGTAAACACATCACGCCACTTGGTTTTCCCGAGTGGTAGCTTCTGGTTTGCTTTCCATTTCTTCCATAGGATCAGCAACTCATTCAGACCTTGCTCATTGCTCAAGGACAAAAATAATTGACCTTGTAGTTGTTTGGATTTCCTTGCACTATGGATAGCCTGGATGATGTCTGCTTCGAGATGTGCTAGATGACTAGGTAATGAGAGCTTTGGAAATTCGTCGGAAATTATGTTGCCATCAAGATCAATGTATGCATGTTCCTTAAGAATCGTTTGGATTTCCGTTGATTGCTCTTTATCGCTTATACCGTCAATCTTGTTCTTAAAGAAAGTCGTCCCTATTTTGGGGGACTCGTAAAAATCATTATCAGAATCGATGTCTTCTATATCCCACTCACCAAGCCATTCCAACCCATTAGTGGCCTCGACAGCTTGTTTGAAGTCTTCGACTTTCCCCGCAATCTCAATTATGAGTACTGTTTCCGGATCAAGCCCGGCTACGGCCCCACTGACACTCCCCCTATGTTTAGAAAAATCTTGTTGCAGCTCATTTAGCTGTCGTGCTAAACGTTTAACTTGACTGGAATGCCCAGGAAAATGTGGTTTGCCTTGTGGACGGGGAATCCCCTTTGGAGGAGAGATCGTCCTTGCCCGAGAAAAAACCAAAAGGGGCAGGTGATCGGCCATTGTTAATTCTCCCACTGCTTAGATTCTAGGTAGGTTTTAATCTATCTCGCCAATGTTCCAGATGTAGCCGAGTAATCGCTTGGGCATTGTCAGCTTTCTTATTGAGAACTGCCCGACGTGCCACGCTCAAGCAGAATTCTTCGGCCTCAGAAAAATTTGATCCCAGCAAGTGTTTCGCCAAGGTTTCCGATGCATAACCAAAATCAGTTCTGCATCGCTGGCCAATTGACTCAATAAATTGTGTCAATTGCTGGCGTGTGGGCATTGGCAACTCGACTCGTACTTGGAAACGTCGCCATACCGCTCTATCCAGCAATTCCGGATGATTGCTTGCGGCGACGACTACAACGTAGTCTGGCAGATCATCGATTTGCAGAAGCAGTGAACTCACTACCCGTTTGATTTCCCCTGTTTCGTGGGTATCCCCGCGTTCCTTGCCAAGAGTTTCAAATTCGTCAAAAAACAATACACACCGCTGCGTTCTTGCATAATCCAAGACATGTTTCAGGCGGCTTGACGTTTCGCCCAAATAACTTCCAATCAGGGTTTCATACCGAACAACCACCAAGGGGTATAACAACTCAAAAGCCAAAGCCTCCGCCAAGGATGTTTTGCCATTACCCGGCGGACCGGCAAACAGAAGTCGGTTACGGGCGTGCAGATTGTGCGCGTGCAGCAACTCAGATCGATGTTGCTCCTCCACAACCTCCTTGATTTGATCATGGATTTTTCTGGGCAATACAAGGCTGTCTAGCGAGCGTTCAGGGGCAATTTCACAAACCAAATCCTTATACTGACCATTACTTCCATTCTGCTTAGGCGCGAGTCCTCGCCCCATGGGGACTGCTTGGGGGTGTAACGACTTAGCCAAGCGATCAGCCAGAATACGATGCCCTTTCGACCTTTCTTCCTGAATAAGAGACTCAGCAGCCTTGCGAAAGGTCAACTTGTCATCATTGCTTGCACTCTTTAGCAATTCTACTAATAAATCGGCCTGTGCCATCAACCATTCGCCTCCCGCTTCCCTTCAAATCCGAGGAAGTGGTATTCATTCGATATCAGACGATTCGACTCAATGAAACGAACAATCGTCTGATGCTTGTGTTTCGTCAATTTAGGCATAATAGCCATCTTTAGGTTAGCGATCTACAGAAATCCAAGTCGGAAGACTGAGTTTGTTCCCCATTTTCAGCTTTTTGACAACCGCCAGCATGGACAACTCTCAGATTCAGTTGACACTATACCGGCCCTGCTGGGATATGTCAATGCAGCCGCGGAGCCTGCGATTCCCACTTCAACACCGTTTTAACAGATTTGAAGGTCGAAGATGCCTTGAGAAATACGCGAATCTACCTGTCAAAGCTTTTTGACAATCTGTTCTGGAGTATGAGTCTTACGTTTCATCTGAGAGCTTCTTTTTACCAATAAACTTAGCCTATTTTATCGGGTGCTCTCTACTTGACTATTAGTGCTTCATGCCGCTAACTTGGCGGCTTTGCGGCTTTGCGCGAGACAACTTATTTTCACTCTATTTCGCGACTTTAAGCAGCTCTTCTTCAGCCGCCAGGGTCCACATGAGACCGTCCATCTTCTCGGCCACGCTGGGGTACAGCTCAGCCATTTTCTCCAGACGCGTCAAGGGCATGTCCTTGATCGCCGGATACACAACGATCTTGCCGCTGAATGCACGCTCTTCCACAGCCTTGAGCCCATCCATGGCCCCGGCCATACCACTAACCGCATCCAGCGAGGCACTGGTCTCGAGTTGGCCGGTGACGACCTTCTCCAGCACACTGGTCATGTCACTGAGTCGCGATCCACTGGTCCCGAACATGAAGCAGCGATTCTGGATGTAGGTGTCGAGATCCAGATCATACTTGAGGGAAGCCGGAATCCCGGCAAACACATTGATCAGGGTCTTGTCCCGACTCTGGGCGATGGCCTGTGCCACCAATGGCGCCACTGGGACCATAATACCCACATAATCAAAGGTACCGTCCAGAGACGCCTCTTGCGTGTTGATCAGCTCCAATGACACGCCAAGCTTATCTGCAAAGGGCTGGGCCTTGCCCGCCAGAGAGGCCAGACGCTCGTCATCCAGGTCCGTGCCAACCACGGAAATGCCCTCTTTTCCAGAACAGACCAGCCGAATGGTATGCATCTGCCCCATGGGACCGGCTGCGCCGATCACGGCCACGCGATCCTGATCGCGAATTTCACCTGTGGCAGGAATGATGTCATAGCTTTCGACTGCATTGCCGCCTGCTGTGCCAATCCAGCGTGTCAGTCCATAGTGCACGCGTCCCACACCCACAGTCACGGGTGCCCCAATGGTTTGCCCCCCGAGTACAATATTGATGATGCCGCCCCTGTCAAGATTGTCATTGAGAATGTCCAGTGTGGCCTTGCTCGCGCCAAAGTAGATAATGTCGTCGAACACCTGCCCCACCAATTCACCCACTGACTTCACAGCCGCCACAG
The DNA here is from genome assembly GCA_964494325.1 of uncultured Pirellulales bacterium. Taxonomy (GTDB): domain Bacteria; phylum Planctomycetota; class Phycisphaerae; order Sedimentisphaerales; family Anaerobacaceae; genus JAIPFM01. Next base: position 15,547 of record CAZBTJ010000012.1, on the reverse strand, counting down.
CCGCACCCAGGCCCTTCACCACCTCCAGCTGAGATGGGTCCGCACAACAGGCCGTCACAGCCCCGGGCTTTCCTGCAAGTGAGCAACTCTCTGATAGACCAAGGACCTCGGCCCCGGCCTCGCACACGACCAGCAGCTTACCACCGGACAGGAGGGTTTGTCGTTCCTCGGTGATGTACGAACTTTCCACACAAGCCCAGGGTTCTACCAACCCTACAGCGGCTGCACCCAGGTGATCCGGCGCAGTGACCAGGAAGCTTTCATTGGTGGCAGGGTCCACGATAACGCGTTCATCCATCAATACATATTCCTGCAGGGCCCCTTCAAAGCTGTATCCAAAGGCCGCATTGGACCCCGCAGTCTTGAGCCATCTGTAATCTGTCTGCGCGAGCACACGCTCACCCAGTTTATGGTGTGTCACCTTGTCACCCACAGCCACAATGGTACAAACCGCTTCGTGGCCAGGCACAGTCGGCTTGTCATTGGGGCAATAGGTGGGCAGTTCATCCAGGATGGCCGGGTCAATACCCTCGAGAATATCACTCTTACGAGCATGCTCGGAGAATTGCTTGAGCAGCTTCAAATCCGAATAGCACAGGCCCACGGCATTCACACGTGCCAGGATTTGATACGGCCCCACTGATTCCACGGTTTTTTCCGTATTGAGAACTAATTGATCAGGCCCCACGAGTTGAATCGCCACCTGTTTAGAAGGTATATTCATTTTATTCATTCCTTTATAACAATCAACATGGGCAGAGCCCATTTCAAATAACCAAACACTAAACACCAAACACTTAATACTAAACACTAAACACTAAACACTGTCCTTCTAATGCAGCATCACCTGCCCGCCGGTCACAGGCACAGCCTGTCCGGTTTCGTACTGTTGCTCTGTCAGGTAAAACACAGCCTTCATTACATCCGAGGTGGTGCAACCCCGTCCCATGAGCACCTTGGATTCGTAGAACTTTTTCACGTCTTCAATGGTCTTGGCACCCGACACCTTGCCGGTTCTCAAATACTGGACAAAAAGACCGTTGTCCGGATTCGACCAGAGTGGCCCATCAAAAAAGTTGCCTGGGCAAATCGCGTTCACCTTGATGCCGTCTTCTATAAGTTCCATGGCAAAGGACTGGACAAGGCCCACGCCGCCAAACTTGCTGCCCGCATAGGCACCGTTTCGGTTGGATCCCACCAGGCCGCTCTTCGAATTGATCTGAATAATATCACTGGTATAGTCTGCACAGCCAGCATGCTGAGCTGCCATGATGGGTGCCACCTGTTGCACGCTTTGGAAAAACCCCGTGTAGTTCACGTCTGTCACAAACTGGAAATCCTTGAGCGACTGCGTCTTGACACTCTCGGCCTTCAGCACACCAGCATTGGACACAAACAAATCCACCCCCCCATAGCATTTGACCACCTCATTCAAGGCCCGCCCAATCGATTCGCCATGGGTCACATTCATACTGACAGCCATGGCCCGTCCCTGCCCCACCTCGGCTTCCAGCTTTTTGGCCTCGGCTGAAGCGGTCTCCTCATTGATATCCGCCAGAACGACCACAGCGCCTTGACAGGCGAGTTCCTGGGCAATTTCCAGGCCAAATCCCTGGGCAGCGCCCGTGACCACAGCCACCTTGCCGGCCACGCGCCCATCACACACGTCATCCGCTGAGGTCGCTGTAAATGTGCCAACCCCTTCCACATAAACACGGGTCACCGAATTGGCCGAACTGGCCGATCCGGCGAGAGCGGCTTTGAGCTGGGGCATAATTGGATTAGTCGACAGTGTGACTGTCACATCAGCAGGACCGGTTTCTTCACTGAATGCCACAAGGGGTAAAATAGAAGACTCTGCCAGCACCCCACGTAAAACCGGAGCCACCTGGCAGAGCATGGATGGTTGTATGCTCATATTAACTTAATATCCTTTCAGTTTTCTGTCTTCAAATAGGTCCCAATCACTGTCTCGCCAAGTTGTTTGAAAGCATTGATACGGTCTCCGGCAGACTCGTGATCAGGATGGGGCGTACCCTGGGCATCTTCGAAACCTGGTTCGCCCAAGGCCATAAGGTATTGATGGGCTGCGATGACACACGTGCCTTCCCAGAAGATGGACTGAATGGCCTCAGGGATGGGCACTCCACCTTTGCACGTCGGTGCCAGATCAATTAAGTCCAGTGTGTTGTGCTCCGTGCCCGCCACGACTGCAATACCGGCATCACGCAGAGCCGTGACATACTCAATGAGCACATCACTCTCATTACGGATGGGAATAAACTCAACCAGATTGATACCATGGGCCTTGAGGCTCTCCACAAGCTGAGCAGGAGACGCCTCATATTCAGTTCTGGGATTTGATCCATCGGCCAGAACGGGATAACAGACAAGTCCACCAAGTTCACGGATCAGTGTGCTTGCCTGGTTTAAATCAACAAAGTCCTCCGGGACGAAACAGGGCTTACCTGCCTTCATCAAAAACGAACGTATCTCACCTTGCAGCCCGACCGCGTCATCCAGAGTGGATTTTGGTAACGTACCAAATATCTTCTGTAACATGTCAAGGTATACATTGATGTCTACTCGCTCAAAAACGATCTGCTGAAACGCTTGAGCTACGTGCCGTTCCTGGAGGACTATAGTGTTGGGATCGCAACCATGTCGCTTTGCCACACGGCTGATCACAGCATTTGAGTCTAATTGTGTATCAAGGCCTGCCTGCTTGAAGATGGCGGCCATTTTGTTGATCATGGCGGCCATGCGTTTTTCATCGCCCTGCCGAATCGTTGCCAATAAATTCTTGGCTGTTTTGTTTGGCGATTCAAACGCCGTAATGCCCTTGCCGCAAATATAGATCTTGCCAGGATTACCTGGATCATTAACACGGATGCCACGGCCGAGTAAGTCCCTGTCTAGGGCAATGATCTCTGTGCCAAACAAGGGAAATATGCCTTGCTTCCGAGCGAGAGTGACAAAATCCTTGTACACGGAATAGTCATAGTAATTACCGGTACCCAATACACCAATGCCTTGATCCGCCGCCATGTTGATCGCCTGATCCACAGAATCAAATGCCGAGAAATTGGGAGGAAAATGCACGTGACTATTGAACGCAGGCCGCCCTTCAAGAGCATCACCCTGCTTGGCAGCCCGGGTCAATGTCTCAACGTCACCCAAATCCTGAAGAAACTGCAAACAATCCGACATAGGTAAAACTCCATTCCGGCCCAGCCGGAATAAATCAAATAACTTAACACTTAAAACCAAAAACTAAAAACTGAGTTCTATACTTCCACGACTTCACCCGTCACAGTCACGGTCTGAACGGGGGGCAGATGGAGTGCTTGCGAGAATACATCTTCAGCCGCCTCTTTGACGGCCTCCCCGATTGTGGGATGGGCAAAAATCATTTCGCCCAGATCTTTGGTGCTGACTTTTTGACCCAGCATGGCCGTGGCCGCTTCAATAACTTCTGTGGCGTTGTGACCAATTATATGGACGCCAAGCAGTGCATCCGTGTCCCGATGCGAAACCACACGCACAAACCCAAATTCTTCACCCACAGCCATGGCCTTGCCCAGGTGACCAATCGGGAATTCACCCACGCGGACAGGGATGCCCTGGTCATTGGCCTGTTGTGTGGTCAAACCCACAGCGCCCACTTCGGGGAACGTATACACAGCACCGGGCACAGGCAGGGTCAAATCCTTGCCGTGCCCCAGAGCATCTTCCACGGCTGTGACACCGTGCGCACTGGCCGCATGGGCAAGAAGGCACCTGCCATTGGCATCACCAATACAGTACACACCTGCAACTGATGTCTGCATTCTGTCATTCACAGCGATAAAACCTCGATCCGTGTCCAGGCCAATGCTGTCCAGACCAAGTGCCTCTGTGTTGGGACGACGGCCAATGGCCACCAGTACCTTGTCCACCTTGAGCTCAGGCTGACCAGAGATTGAAGCTGCCACAGCATTACCTTGAGCCGTGAGTGCCTCAACCTTCACAGACGTGAGGATTTTGATGCCCCGTTTCTTTAAGGATTTTTCGAGTGCCATACCCAGTTGTCGCTCCATACCAGGTAGCAGGCCATCCATCATTTCCACAACCGTAACATCAACGCCGTATTCGTGCATCATACAGGCAAATTCACAGCCAATCACACCCCCACCCACGATGAGCAAACTCTTGGGTAACTCATTCCAATGTAGCGCTTCGTCCGACGTACACACCAAATTGGTATCCGTGGGCCACCCGGGAATCTTTGTGGGCACAGAACCACTGGCAATGATCGTGTGCTTACCGGTAATCGCTTCAGTAGAGCCATCTGCGTAGGTCACTTGAATTTTACCAGGCCCTCTAAACTTGGCGGTCCCGGAAAACAGCGTCACTTTGCGCGCACCAAACAGCCCTTTGATCCCGCCGCGCAAGGTGCTCAGAACCTTGTCTTTGCGCTTTTGAATCTTGGTCCAGTCATAAGACACAGCCCCCTCCACGGTCACGCCCAGGCAAGAGGCTTGCTTGATCTTGTGCAACAATTCAGAGGAGGCCAACAATGCCTTGGAAGGAATACATCCGTAATTCAGGCACGTACCACCCAGATGATGTTTTTCCACAATCGCCACGTTGGCGCCCTTCTGAGCGCCCTTGAGTGCAGCAATATATCCACCGGGCCCTGCCCCGATCACGACTATGTCAAACTGATTACTCATCGGTCTTACTTTTCCTTTGTTAAAAACGGTTGCGGATCTGATCCCAAACCTCTGATCTTCTTACCTTCCGGCCTTCTTACCTTCAAAGCAGTTGCTCCGGTGCTTCCAGCAATTCCTTCATGCGGGCGAGGAACTGGGCCGCCACCACACCGTCAATCACCCGGTGATCCACACTCACACACAGGCTCATCACGCGGGACGCTTTTAGTTCACCGTTTTCCACGACAGCCGCTTCACGTAAAGCACCCACTGCCAGGATCGCAGATTCCGGTGGATTAATAATGGCCTGAAAATCTTCCACACCAAACATGCCCAGGTTCGTAATCGTGAAAATGCCCTGGCCCACGCCTTCAAGCTTGCCATTTCGAGCCGCTTCCACAACCTCACGTGTGCGTGTACCCAGGTCTTCGAACGATTTCTTGTCTGCGTCCAAAACCACGGGCACAGTCAAGCCATCGTCTATACCCACGGCAATACCGATATTGACCTGTCCAGAGACAGTGATATTGTCGTTCACATACTGGCTTCTAAAGGGTTCGAGTTCGCCAATAACCTTGGCACAGGCTGCAATCACAAAGTCATTGATCGTACACTTAAACTGCAACTTGGTCTTTTTATACGTCGTATAGAGTGTGCCCGCACTCACCGTGGTCTTGGCGTAGAAATGCGGAATGTTCTGTTTGGAATACAAAAGGTTTTGTGCGATGGCCCGCCTCATCTTACTGAGGCCAGTATCAGCAGACACCACAACACCCACCTTGGCGGTCAGTACATCAGAACTCAAGATCCGCCCCCCCGGACCGGACCCTTGAGTCACCGCAGCAAGATCAACACCTCGCTGCGCCGCAAGTTTCCTGGCTGCAGGCGATGTTTTCACGCGGCCACCCTGTTGTGAGGCTGTTGTTTTATGAACTTGAGGAGCTGCCTGCGACACTGTTGATGTTGAGACCTGAGCCCCCGAGACGATACCATCCTGTGAGGAAGTGACTGCCAGATAGGCATCCACTGAGGCGTCATCTTCAGCCAGATAAGCGACAGGCACCTTGACCTCAACGATTTCGCCAGCCTGAGCCACGATCCGGGCCAGACGGCCCGCGTCCACAGCCTCCACTTCCATGGTAGCTTTATCAGTCTCTATATCAAAGATCACCTGACCCACTTCGATGGCATCACCAGGTTGAACTTTCCACTCCAATAACGTACCTTCTTCCATACTCTGACCTGCCTGAGGCATCAGCACCGGCACCACACCCGCTGGCACAGTCACAGGCTCAGTCGTGACCGGTACAGCAGTTAGAGCCGAGGTCCCCAGTAGGGCATCCACGTCAGCATCATTGTCGGCCAGATAGGCCACAGGCACCTTGACTTCCACAATATCGCCTTCTTGGGCCACAAGTCTTGCTACACGGCCAGCATCCACAGCTTCCACATCCATGGTGGCCTTGTCCGTCTCAATCTCAAAAATCACCTGACCCACCGAAACGAGGTCTCCAGGTTTTATTTTCCAGGACAGCAGGGTACCCTCTTCCATGCTTTGGCCCGCCTGAGGCATCAAAACGGGAATCACTTCACCACAAGAAGCCGCACCCTCTTTCTTTGCTGCGGGAGCAATCGGAGGCTCAGCCGTCTTTTCTGAATCTTGTGGCACGCTTTCATTGGGCTGGCCGATCAGACAAAGCACATCCGTCTTCAAAACCGCCTTGCCAACATCAAAACACCGCTTTAACAGGGTGCCAGGTACGGATGCCTGCAGCTCAAATACCACACCAGAGGTTTCAATCCGAGCCAGAATATCGCCGGATGCCACTTGCTCACCTTCATTTTTAAGCCATTCGGCTACGATGCCCTCCTGCATGGCAGGACGAGTTTTTCCTAGTGATACCTGATACATTCCAAGTTCCTGAAATTAAGAATGATATAATTCACTCATAAATACTTCATTTTCATTCACATTTCAAGCATTAAAACTACATTTAAATGTTGATTTGTCGTTTGATTTCTGATTTAATTGCAGAAAATATGACAGCACATGATCACGGAGACCCTGCATGACAGCGTCCATGCAACAAAGACGACAGACAATTTTGGCCCAGGCTTACCAACACGGATACGTGGAAGTCAGCGTACTTGCCAAAAACTTGAACGTCTCTGAAGCGACTGTTAGGCGGGATTTACACAATTTAGCAGAAGAAGGCCAACTCCGGCTAAACCATGGTGGCGCTACTGTGGTCAGGGGCTCTGACCACTCCTTTATCTCCAAATCCACGCGTTATGTAGATTCCAAAAAGCTGGTGGGCCAACTGGCAGCCACCTTAGTGCAAGATGGCGATCAGATCTTTGTGGATTCAGGCACCACCTGCTTTGAAATGATCAGCCCACTTAGAAGTAAGCAAGGCCTGTCTGTGATTGTCAATTCCATCCGCACAGCTCAGGAATTATATGCTCCGAGCTTAAATGTACTTCTATTGGGTGGTCAATACCGCCCCGACCGCCTGGACACCGTCGGCCCGATGGCCTCAGCCTCTTTGGAACGACTGCGGGGATACAAAGCCTTTTTTGGCAGCGACGGCATTGGCATGGACTTTGGGCCTACATCTATTGATATAGAGAGTGCGTCTCTCTTCGGACAAGCCGTGTCCAATGCCAAAGAAGCCATACTCCTGGTGGATCAATCGAAGTTCGGTTCACCAGCATTATATAGAATAGTCAAATGGGACAAAGTGACCACCATAGTCACCGATGCCAGGCCAGACGACACCTGGACCCAATTTTTTGCGAGTGAGGGGATCAAGGTCGTCTATCCCCAAGATACAGAGTGAATCCCAGTTACATAGACCCAGTAAACCACTCAATCAAACAGGAGTTCGAGTTATGCCAAAGAAACTAATGGTCCTGCCTCAGGATGTCCGGAAAAAGGGCAAGATTAAATTCTCATCCATCCTCATGAACCAATACGACGCCTCCATCAAGGATGAGTTGAAACGGTATAGCAAGGAAGACCTCCTGGCCATGCAGCATGATATGATGCTCATTCGTAATTTTGAGAACATGCTCAACGAAATCAAGCTGCGTGGTGCCTACATGGGCATTGAATATATGCACAACGGGCCTGCTCATCTCTCGCTTGGGCAAGAAGCTTCCGCCGTCGGCCAAGCCTTCCACCTGGGCATTGATGATCATATCTTTGGCAGCCACAGAAGTCATGGCGAAATCCTTGCCAAAGGCCTGTCCGCCATTCGCAAGCTTGACGAAGCCACGCTAACGACCACCATGAAAGAATTCTTTGGTGGTGATTGCCTCAGGATTGTGGAAAAGGATGCCAAGGGCTCCGTAAAGGACCTGGCCATTGACTTTTTGATCTTTGGTACACTGGCTGAAATCTTCGGTCGCGAAGTGGGCTTTAACAAAGGTATGGGCGGTTCCATGCATGCCTTCTTCACACCGTTTGGTATTTACCCCAACAACGCCATTGTGGGTGGCTCCGGTGACATCTCAGTGGGTGCAGCCCTGTTTAAAAAAGTGAACCAAAAACCAGGGCTCGTAATCGGTAACATTGGCGATGCCTCATCCTCTTGCGGTCCGGTCTGGGAAGGCCTGTGTTTTGCCACCATGGATCAATTCAAAACACTCTGGGACGAAGCCCACCGCGGCGGCTTACCCCTTATCATTAATTTCTACAACAACTTCTATGGTATGGGCGGCCAACCTGAAGGCGAAACCATGGGCTTTGGTAGCCTGGCCCGATTGGGCGCCGGCATCAATCCCGAACAAATGCATTCAGAACGTGTTGATGGCTATAATCCCTTGGCCGTGGCTGACGCCATCCTGAGAAAACGCAAGATCATTGAAGACGGCAACGGCCCGGTCCTTCTGGACACCATCACCTACCGCTTCAGTGGTCACTCTCCTTCAGACCAGAGCAGCTATCGCGAACGTAGCGAGATCGAAGCCTGGCAGCAGGAAGATCCCATCGTTCACTTTGCCAGCAGTCTCATCAAAGCTGGACTCTGCTCACAAGACGACATTGATGCCCTCCAGACCAACATGGAAGGCCTGATGACCAAGGCCCTGACAAAAGCCTCGGATGTCACCATCTCGCCACGAGCAGACCTCATGGCCCAGAACAATCTTCTGGAACGTACCATGTTCTCCAACCAGAAGGTGGACTCCCTGGATACCAGCAGAAAACCCGACGCACTCATGGCCAAAGAAGACAACCCAAGAGTCAAGTCTCTGGCTTCAAGAAGTCGTTCCGCCTTTGATGAAAACGGCACACGCCTCAAAGATACACGCTGTATTGGTATCCGCGATGGCCTGTTCGAAGCGATCTTTGATCAGTTCTACACAGACCCCACACTGATCGCCTATGGTGAAGAAAACCGTGACTGGGGAGGTGCATTTGCCGTGTATCGCGGCCTGACCGAATGCCTGCCTTATCATAGACTATTTAACTCACCCATTGCAGAGGCCTCAATCGTGGGTACTGCAGTGGGCTATGCACTTGAGGGCGGACGTGCCCTGGTCGAGCTGATGTATTGTGACTTCATGGGCCGTGCTGGTGACGAAATCTTCAACCAAATGTCCAAGTGGCAATCCATGAGCGGTGGCCTACTCAAAATGCCATTGGTTTTGAGAGTGTCCGTAGGTAGTAAGTATGGTGCACAACACAGCCAGGACTGGACAGCCATCGCGGCTCACATTCCAGGCATTAAGATTGTGTTTCCCGCCACGCCGCACGACGCCAAGGGCCTCATGTACTCAGCCCTGACAGGCACAGACCCAGTCATCTTCTTTGAAAGTCAACGCCTCTACGGCATGGCCGAGGAATTTGTCGAAGGTGGCGTACCCGAAGGGCGTTACGAAATCCCATTCGGCGAACCTGCCATCCGTCAGGAAGGTGCAGACCTTACAATCCTGACCATCGGTGCCACACTTTACAGAGCCATAGACGCAGCCAAAGAACTTCAAGAAAAGTACGGCCTGTCCTGCGAGATCATCGACGCACGCTCGATGGTGCCATTTAACTACGAGCCCGTGATCAACTCCGTGAAAAAGACCCGCAAGATCCTGCTGGCTTCAGACGCCTGCGAACGCGGCAGTTACCTGCATACCATGGCAAGCAAGATCAACCAAATGGCCTTTGATGAACTGGACGCTCCACCCGTCGTGGTCGGTGCCAGAAACTGGATCACCCCACCGGATGAAGTTGAAGACAGCTTCTTCCCGTATCCCAGTGACATCATCGACGCCGTTCACGAACATATCCTGCCCCTCAAGGGCTACGCAGTAAAACGCAACTGCTCCAACGCCGACATCATCAGACGGGATCAGAACGGTATCTAAGTGCCACGCTGATGAAAAAATAGAATTGGAAAAGGCCTGGGATTATCCTGGGCCTTTTTTTATACCATGAGTAATCCCACTTTTGCTGTTTTTCCTGCGAAACCCTTGTAGTTATCCAGTTAATGGGTAGAATTGAGTTTCAATTCTAAGATAAAATTTATTCGAAGGTAACCTGTCGAATAAAGGGACCTTTTAGCAGTCACGTAAAACAGAAATGACAGGTCATTGATGGCAAGAAAACAAACATCGAATACTGATTTAGTGGAGGTCCGCCTGTGAGTGCGAGGATTGAACTACCCCGACAAAGCATTATCGCATTCTGCGAAAAATGGCGTATTGTTGAGTTCGCCCTGTTTGGTTCCGTATTGCGAGATGATTTTAGGCCGGACAGCGATGTCGATGTGCTGGTTGGGTTTGCCTCGGATGCCGGGCATACACTCTTCGATCTGGTACACATACAGGAGGAGTTGCACAGCCTTTTGGGTCGGGACGTGGACTTGGTCGAGAAGTCGGCAATTGAACGCAGTCCCAACTACCTGCGACGCAAGGCCATCCTGGAATCCGCAGAGGTGGTATATGCGGCCTGATGAAATCCTGTTGGTGGATATGCTGCTGGCCGCACGAGAGGCCGTTGAATTCGTGCAGGCCAGTTCCCCACGCGAATTTGAACTGGATCGCATACGCCAACTGGCGGTGATCAAGTCGATTGAAGTCATTGGTGAGGCCGCTTCCCGGATTTCGTCGGAGTATTGCGTGGCCCATCCGGAGATTCCCTGGCATGAGATCATTGGGATGCGACATCGTCTGGTGCATGGCTACTTCGTTATCGATCTAGGCCGGGTCTGGCAAACGGTTATCGAAGAGTTGCCGACATTGATCACCGCACTCGAATCACTGGCCCCCCCGGAAAAGCCCTGATGGCCAAAACCACCCTCAACCGGCTCGTCACCACACCCACACTGGAACCGAAACCATATTACAAATCCCTTGCTATATCGACTTATTGCGACTATTTATTCGCAATATTCAGAATAATTGGTACGAATAAATCACGCAAGCCCATTTTCACCCTACCTAAATTAATATTCACACCCATATATCTGCAAATGAGCGTCCCCTGCTCTACGTGAGGATTAATGATTCAGCGTTTTCAGAGATAGTGACAACTGGAATTGTTTCAGGCTGAAGGAGTTTAGGTGGAGTAGCTGTCTGAAGAAATATGGGCTCTCGCTCAAGCCGAAGGTGCCTTGGGGGACACAAAGATTTCGCAGGCGCCTGCGAAATCTCATGGGCACGGAAGATTTTGCAGCCGGCTGCAAAATTGACCTGGAGGGGCCTGCCCCCGACTAATAACCCTCGGCCCGTGCAAGCTTCTTTCACCGGGCAACAACTAATAACCAAAAACCATTTTTGAGCCGCAGATAAAGAAATCCAAAAACTCACACTCTAAACATATTCTCACGCCCGTTCGCTAAAGGCTCACTCAAGCCACAAAGCCGCAAAGAACTAAAACCTATTTTTTGACACGGATTTCACGGGTTACACGGATTAAAACGAAGAACTAAAAACCAAAAACTGCTTTATCCACGAATCAAACGAATCTTCACGAATCAAAGCGACCGTCAAGTAAGCTGAAAACTGATGGCCGAGGGCTCTTTTTTTTGTCTCGCACAGAGGCACGGGGACCACGGAGAACTAGAAGCGAACAACGAAGAACTATTTTTTCACCATGAAGGGCTTGAAGACACATGAAGGCTCGTGCGGATCGTGGGGGTTGGCTTTCGCGAAGGTCCGCCGTGATCTCGAATGAATAATCCATGCGCCGCGCCGCCAGTCATGCCGAAGTATTGAGGCATCTATTGAACCAGCCCGTGCAACGGCTCAATACCTCACATTTCACACCCCATCGCAGGGCTCCGGCAATCTTCCATTGTTTAATAAGCGTTCGCCCCTCTTTTGATATCCGAGAAAGCATTGTAAAAATAACAACCTGACACTTTTTGCATTGCTTTGCATTTGACCAAGGATTCTTAAACAGCATTGTCTCGCACAGAGACACGGGGGCCACGGAGGACTAAAAACTAAGGACTATTTTTAACCACGAATTAAAGTAACCACTATTCTTACCACAGAGATCACTGAGGGGCACAGAGAACCAACAACTAAATACTAAAAACCAATCTCACTCACAGGAAGAACTGGAAGGCAGCCGTGGAATTGTGACATTTGTCTTGTGCGGAGGATCGCCGTCATGCACGCTACGCGTGCCCCCGCAGAAAGCGGAGTGTCCAACGTCGATCTCTGCTTAAGTAAACAAGTTGACTACACAGAGCCCAACGCAGGACATGGATGACGGCTTGGATTAGCGAACGGATGGGACTTTTTCATCGGGTGTTAATCGGATGGAAGGTGCTTAACAGAGCAGTCTGCCTTCAGCACTCAGCTTTCAGTAAAAAACAAACCACTGTCTCTCGCAAAGGCGCGAAGCATGCCAAGAAACCAATAGCCAATAACCAATAACTTTTTTCACAGAAAAAACGCGACAGTGGCTGGTGACTAGTGGCCAGCCAGTAAAACATACCATGCCTACGCAATACCTTCTGAAAAGTGACTAAGGCCCTTTAACAAAACCGTCGCGTCGGCCCGAAGCTGAGCTGAGCGAAGTGTCCAGAGGCAAGGCGACCGAAGCAGGCGATATGAGCATCGTCGATGGAGGCCAACGCCGCCTATTGGCACTTGCAGCCAGCCGAAACCAGCAGGGTTTTGTTAGAGTGCCTAAGGTCAATGGGCGAGAGCCTCAAATAAAAAATCAGCAATCAAAACTCAAAAATGACATTGATGCCTCTTTTAGAAAGCCAAATAAAAAAGCGACTCATGTGAGATTCACATGAGTCGCTTTTGTAAGCTGAGAAGTTTTGAGGGTGTTTTTAGGGGGAGGATGGCGTTGGCCGCGGATAAAAGCAGGATGGACGCAGATATAGATTGGGTTAAAGAAAGGACCTCAAATACAAGACATGATCTCGCGCCCGCTCATAGGATTCGCTCAAGGCATCATGACAAACATCTCGTGCCGACAGGTATCCTCGGAGGCCATGTTCAGGACTTCCACCTCATCGCCCTTGCGCAGAGGCGAAATCTCCCTTACGGCGATGCACGTGGCGGTAAACGGAAAAACTAATTTATCCTCGAGGTAATAGTACCAGCCCACGGCCTGCTCTTCCGAGTCATGAGCGTCTATGATGATCTCGTCCGGAATGCGTTGTTCACGCTTGATATTCTTTTAAGATTTGGGCATAGGGTTATCTCCTTCTGAGGAGCGAATAGCCAGGGCACGCCTTAGACTCCGACCAAGGCGTATACACTATAAAATTATGCACTAATTCCTATTTTGACGTCTGACCCCGCGAAGCCTCCCCAGTGTCAAAACGACAAATACCTATCAATACCGAAATACTGGGACCGACCCCTTACTCACCAGTCGAATTAATGGCCCTTGTTATCCCAATGGTCATTGTTCACTTGAAGAATCGTTGTTTAGATATACTTCACCTATGTAGCTTTGTCGTAGATATTGGAGAAGATAACCCCACTTGGAGGATATTTTTAAACTCTCAGGGGTATTCTTGTTGGAGTGCTCGTCGTATTTGTCCTCTATCTTCTTAGCAATTTCTGTAATAAAGTCTTTTGTCTTCCTATCATTACCATCATTCATTTTAGACAGTAACTCAGAGTGTGCTCTGCAAAATATATCGATCTGGTCAATTCCGTCCATGTCCGTGTTTATCCATTTTTTGGCCGTAGATGACTGAATCTTGTCTCTCAACTTTTTGCCTAGCACGATTCTCGGATATATCGCCAACTGACTTTCTAATAGATAGACTTCTTCAAAAACAGGGCCGACTATCCCTGTGCAATCACCGTCTTCATCGGCGAGCTTTTTGGCTTTTCCAATAGTGATACTACCCCTAAATGTAAAGTCATATTGAATCGCATTTGTAAATGCACAGACAACTGAAGCAAGAATTGGGTCAATTAGATTGTCAAAGATGTCGGCATCATACTTCGTATAGATAATTATCGTATCAGAAAAGAATTCCATCTCTGGCTTCGGCCAAGGGGAATTGTCATGCCCAAACCACTTCAAGAAGTTTTCTCGGAATCGTATAAGGTAATCATATGCTTTCTCAGGGTCATCCTTAAATGCTTGTTTTAGCCCTAAGATATCCAAATAGCAGAACACGTAATCGTCTTTTAAGGCCTGTATACTGTCACTACCCATCTTTTTTCGCCTGCTCTTTCCACCTTGTCGAAACAAATCGCTTATAAAAAAACTTTAAAATACCTTCTTTCTCACACTTCAATTGGCACCTTCAACCTAATCGCCACTGGCGTATACAAATCCACGGTCTGTTCTGGCGTACTAATCGATACAATCAATGAATACCGTGTCTTCTTGTTCCAATAGCCAAGATGGCTCCTCTCCTTCCACCAACCAGTAACCGGGTAAATTCCGATCAGGTTGCACGCGGCTATTTCAGCTGCTGTTCCAGCCCATATGTCAGAGTGTATTGAGCCAAGGTCACGGCCATTGGGGCCTATAGTCCAACGTTTGCTTCGGTCACTTGAATCAAGTTCTTCCCCATCCTCTCTGGCAGCGGCATTGAGCCTCTTTACGAATTCATCTCTCTCTTCTGTTGGCAAGATCATTCTGAATCGTAAGGCGTGGGAGGGATATCGATATCGATCTTTCCATCCAACTTCACCGGGGCCGGGCTCCACAAAATAGGAAAGTGTGATTCTTAACTTGATTTCCATTTCCCCCAAGCCTCTCAAGACCTCCACGGGCCAGGGAATTTCGTGTATGTGCATATCTTTGGTACGAATCCTGCTTTTGTGTTTTTCAAAAGGCTGAAGAGTTTCCTGAACGATGAGTGTCAGGCTGTTAGTGACACACTCTTTGGCACGATTAAGATCTGGTACGCCAAAGCCACAGATTCTGAGGAGATCCGCGTATTCACCCTTGATACGTTTGCTAGGGTGCTCCAGAAAATCCTGTTTCATCTGTTCTGTCCAGTCGGCAGAATGGACAAGGAGACCACGAATGGTTTCCGGCCAGGCCTGAGGATAAAGAGTCTGGATTTGTGCTGCCATCCAGGCTGCTTGAGCACAGGCAGCGCTGGTGGCATTGATGGTAGAAAATTGACGAATGTTGGTTAAATGATAGGTGGATAAAAGAGACAAATCGTCACAATCAGTAGTATCTCCTCCTGGACTTTTCGCAACATTACCACCTTCCAGGACAATATCAGGTTTGGCGGGCCATTTCCTGTTGTCCCAGACGAATGAGGTTGTACTGAATGGAGACAGCCCGTTTTTCGGGGCTACAGTAACGTAGTCTTTGAGATCCTCATCTGCAATCCCATCTTTTTCAGTATAAGGGACGGGTAAGAAATAACTTGGACATTTCAGCTAGCAGGTGAGATCGTATA
>CAZBTJ010000011.1:0-61519 GCA_964494325.1 uncultured Pirellulales bacterium | reverse complement strand
AGTTTCTCAATGTTTGGGGGCGTAACCTTGGCAGTCCAGCCCAGCGGGGGAGAGATTTCCGGGATGACATCAAACAGGGTGAGCGTACCGTCATTGTGCAGATCTGCTTCCAGATCAATAGCCTGTTTCGGCTTGATCTCCATATAGAGATTATTAATGAGAATCTCCAGGCGACCTGTGCCCTTGGGCGTGAGGGTCAGATCCACACGAGCCGCTTCAATTTTATCGAGTTCGTGAGCGGGTATCGGGTTGGGGGCGTGTTGACGTTTGAGCCTGTTGATAACCTCGAGTTGAGCCGTGGTCGCAACCCAGACCTGAAAGTCAATCTTCTGATCGATCTTGGCCACATCAAGTTTCTGAGGAATCGACGCTCGAAAATTTATGGCATGTTTACTGACGTCTTCTGAAAAACGCACACTGGTGATACTCGATCCGCCTTCCACAAAAGAGCAATTGATCTGAGGGGGCATATTCGTCACAACCGTAGAGAAACTGTAATCAGATGTGACCAGCATTTCCAAAGTCAAGTCATATCCGATATCGCGTCCCAATGGGCCTTCCAGGGAAAACTGAGAGGCCACCAGGGTTGGCAGGGTCTGGAGCGATTCTTTTTCCAGATAAATCATCTCAATGGCATCCTTGGCCAGGAATTGCTGACGAATACCCACCTGATCCACATCGGTTAGCAGCACAAAGGTCATTTTCTGCTGTTTGTCGTAGGGTAACAGGGGGATTATCTGCTCGTATGGTTTTCCAATGCTGGAGCCTTGATCCACGATGGAAACAATAATGTTTTCAATATCCAACAGAGCGCGGATCGATTCAGGGCTTTGCCATTGGAATCCGACGGTATTGTTCGGATCGGCCCTGACCAGAGCGGACTCTGCCTGATCTAGGTTCGATGTGTTCTTGAGTACCAGATCCAACATGCGTCTGCCATTGGGATCATAATACTTCTTGGCCTCCATGATGGTGATATGTGTAGCATTGTCCAGAAAGCTTAGCTGTGTTTCTTCAAGAATGATTCGTGCCTGCTCCAATTGCTGTTTCGCCTGAGTGTAGTGTGACAAGGCCAAATCCATTTCCTTATTGGAAATGATACTCTGGTCAAATAGTCGCTGAGAATCATCAAGCTCATTTTTATAGCGATCATGGGTCTCTACGGCTAGATCCAAAACCACCTGAGCCTTCCGTAAACTCAGTTCATTCATTAACTCCGACCGTGTTTGAGGAGAGTCCGTCTGGGCATAAAGTGACAGGGCCATACATACACTCAATAGCACAAAAGACTTGGCTCGCCAAAATCGCCCCATTGGGCCTTGACTCCTGGTGGTCTTGTTTTTTTGTGTTGTTCGCTGCATTCTCACCGATAGATCCTTATGGTTTGCCTAAGATCCTCTTGTTGTTCAATCAATATTTCCTGCTGCTGAAATAGAGCATCCTGGGCCTGGAAGAAATTCTCACGAAATCGCTCAAATGCGTCGTCGTCAATGCGTCCCACATCACGCAATTGCTCTTGAATTGAAAATCGTTCCTTCTCAATGGCCACATTTTCCTGAGCCAGTGTCACCTGAAACTGTTGCTCAACCAGGAGGCGATAGGCACTACGAACCTGGAGTTCGATGATTTCTTTGCTGTCAGCCAAAGCAGCACGTAAACGTAGCAAGTATGTTTTGTTCTGGATGCGACGCCCCTGACGTGCCCTTCCCTCAAAGATCGGAATTCTCGCTTGAACGCCTGTGAACCAGCCCGTATCCGGGCCATCCAAAGAGGTTTCTTGAGAAAAATACCCCAGTCCATCCATGTCACGACGTGATTCCGACAGCCCGCCCTGGCCCACCGCGTCCAGTCCCCAGGTGTCATTTTGATTGTTCAAGGTCAATCCCATACGAGTATTACTATTTTGATACCCGGCAGTCATGCGTAGATCAGGAAAATACTCGTATTTCAGCTGATCGAGCACGCGAGACTGCTCAGTGACCAGGAGTTCAGCCAGGCTAACCTGCGTACTCTGGGCCAGGGCCAGAGAGATCATTTGATCCATGTCAAATAGCTCAAGTCCAAACGCATCCGATTCGCCCTGAAAAGTCACGGTGTCAGCGCCCACAGGGTGGCCAATCAAATGCATCAAGGTCATCTTTCGGTTAAACAGTTGACGCTGAAGGCGATTGATACGTGTCTGTTCGTTCAGCACATTCAACCGGGCTGTTAACACCTCAATTTTGATGCTCAGATTACCTGCCTCCAGACGTTTCTGCTTGCGTTCGTACTGCTTTTGAAATTGAGCGAGTAAATCCTGACGCGTCTCAATCTGTGCCTGCTTGAGCAACACAATATAAAACGCCCTGCGTACATTGGAAAACACGTGAGCCACCGTGTTTTCATACGCAAACAGCGCGTCTCTCTGCTCTCGACGCAATGCCACGTCCAAAGGATGATCCTTGCCATATTCAAGGAGACGCTGCTGTACCACAGCCCCCATAGTCGCCAAAGAGACGCTCTGATCCGAAGCCTGATTGAGTTCTCGCTCCAGTTGGGTCACAATATTGACACTGGGCAAAAACCGAGACCCTGCAATCAACTGACTACCGCCCAGCCCGAAAATGCCTTCACGAACCTGTTTTATCTGATTGTTGCGTACAAAGGCCTTTTGCAGGCACTGGGACAACAAGAGTGTCTTTGGAGCAGAGATTTCAGACTGTAGCTCTTGAGATACTTTCCTTTGCCCCATGGCTCTGAGAAATACCGGAGAGTTCGGTTCAGTCCAATCGTCTTGGCTTTCCTGAGCCAAACGCGACTTGACCTGGGCCAGAGGCGCCGCAGCCTCTTGGGCGTACAATACCAGGCTCCCCCCTGTTATCATCGCTAATCCCAAGGCCAGCCCATATCTCAATCGTTGCATATGCATCCTTATCAATCGCACGAATCTGCATTCAACGTTTCCAAATGCAAATACCATGCCAACAAGAATATCCACACTCTATTGCATATGACACGCTCTCAGGCACCAGCGCAACCACAATTATGAAGATTCGACTGGCAGTAAGAAGGGTGGTCTGTGTGTCACGAGAGACAACAGTGTGTCACGCGTGACACACAACGAAAAGCTATTCAGGCCATCTACAAACCATACTGTTTGAGCTTTCGATACAGGGTTTTGCGGCCTATACCCAAATACTGGGCGGCTTTTTCTTTGTTGCCACTGGTAAGTTCCAGAGCAGCTAAGATGGCTTTCTGTTCGGACTGGGCCATGGCCTGCCCGGCGATTTGAGATAAAGAATGATGCCCGGGAATTTCGTCGGGCTGGACTTGGTCGGGTGCGGTGAGGAGCATGGCGGGCAGGTCATCAAGGTCAATAACCTGGCCTTCCTGCACAGCCATGGCACTATATACGGCATTTTGAAGCTCCCTGACATTACCAGGCCAATGATAGATCTGCATAGCCTGCATGGCTGAATCGCTCAATGTGATATCCATTTTACCCATGGCAGCACCGAATGTCTGAACAAAGTGTTTAATGAGAATCGTTATATCCTCTTTCCGTTCACGTAAGGGACACACGTGAAGACTCAACACATTAAGTCGCCAGTACAAGTCACCTCTGAAGTCCCCTGCTTCAACCATGGCGGCTAAATCTTGATTGGTCGCCGCCATGACACGAACATCTACAGGCACCACCCGATTGCTTCCCAAACGCGTAAACTCACGTTGCTCTAAGACGCGTAGCAATTTGACCTGAGCCTCTGCAGGTAAGTCTCCCACTTCATCCAAAAACAGCGTGCCTGTGTCAGCGGCTTCAAATTTGCCCTGACGCCTGACCTTGGCGTCTGTAAAAGAACCGGCTTCATGTCCAAAAAACTCACTTTCAATGAGATTTGACGGGATGGCCCCGCAATTGACCACAACAAACGGCCCTTTTTTGCGTACGCCGGCTTGATGTATGGCATGGACGATCAATTCCTTGCCTGTACCGCTCTCGCCTGAAACCAGGACTGTGCCGTCAATGTTGGCATATTTGTGCATCAAGGCAAACAGAGACTGCATCTTGCCAGACACGCTCACAATACTGTCAAAGGCGTAGGTCTGATCCAACTGATCTTCAAGTTGCCGGACCCGCCGGCTCAATGCCATCATCTCAATGGCCCGAGAAATCACAGCCAATAGCTCGTCATTATCAAAGGGTTTTTGAAGATAATCAAAGGCCCCCTGTCTCATGGCTTCAACCGCAGACCGTACCTTGCCGTGTGCGGTCATAATGACAATTTTACTGTCACAGGCTTCCAGGGCCCGCAGTTGCGACATCGTCTCAATGCCATCCAGGCCAGGCATCATCAAATCCAGGAGTACCACACTTGGCTGAAAAACAGGAAATACCTCCAAAGCAGCCTGCCCGCTCTGTACAATCTTCACGTCATAGCCCGCCTTGGTCAGCAGGGCATTCAAGATCACGCCGATTTTAGGTTCATCATCCACCACCAATAAACGTTCGGAAACTGCCATGACTTATTGCTCCTCTTCTGTGGGAAATGTCACTTTTACAATGGTGCCGCCGGAGTGAGCCTCTTCTACCCAGATCTCGCCATGATGGCGGCTGGCAATGGTATGACAAATAGCCAAGCCCAAGCCCGTACCACCTGCCTTGGTCGTATAAAATGGTTTGAAGATCTGCGCCCTGTTCTCCAAGGCAATGCCACAGCCTTGATCTTCGACCTCAAGCAGTACCCTGCCAGGCTTTGGTACCTGCCCACCCCGCACGCAAAGCGTCCCACCCGCAGGCATAGCCTCCATGGCGTTGACCACAAGATTCAACAATAACTGACGCAATTCTCCACTGTCGCAATAGAGCCTGGGCAGGTTCTTTTCAATGTCAATGTCAATATGTATGCCTTGCTTTCTGGCTTGGGCCTCGACAAAGTGAAGATACGTCTGAATTTCCTGTGACACGTCCAGAGCCTGAGGGGCATTGCCAGTAGGACGGGCCAAAGTCAAGAGGTTCTCCACAATATCATTGAGACGATCAACTTCATCGAGAACGCCCTGCGCAAGACCCTGCTCCTGGCTATCAGGGGCAAATTCAGTGCCTAGATACTGCACTGTGCTACGAATCGTGGTCAAGGGATTGCGAAGTTCATGGGCAATACCTGCAGCGAATTGCCCCATGGTCGCCAACTGCTCAGCACGGAACATGCGTTCATTATGATGGAGCCGCTCTTTAAATAGCAACGCATTTTCATAAGCCAGTCCTGCCTGTCTCAGCAAAACCTGTAACCGAATCACGGCCTCAGATTCCAATGTTTCATCCTTGAGCTTGAGAAAGACCAATCCAACCAATCGGTCCATGGCTGCCAAGGGAAATGCCATGGTGATCCCCTTCGCCACAAACGGCTGAATCTCATCTGTCAAATATCGTGTCACGTCGGGCAATTTCGCAAAAAAAAGAGGCTGTCTGTTGGATCTGAACCACAGGATCAAACGTCCCTTAATTGACAATCTGGCCCACGAATCTGATGCAGTTGTCATCCCCACGGGATTCATCCACTGCGCAGACGTCGTCTCATCCACCAGATAAACTACCGCTATGTCAACTTCGATGAGCTGACGCATTTTACTCAGCAAATTGCTGGTCAGCTGCTCAGGGTCTACAATCAGCAGTAGAGACTCGTCAAATTCCGTGAGCAGCCCTGTACCAGACACAACATCCTGGCTCTGCTGTGCTTTTGACCATGGCCATCTCATGTATGCTGGCTCTCCAAAGTAACCGGCTCTCTTTAAATCCAATCCCTCATTATTAATCACAGTTCCCTGTCTGCCGCAAGGAATTTTCAGATTTGGGTTGTATGGACAGGGGCTCTCGCAAAGGCGCCACGAACTCAAAGATAAAAATATGAAGGCGCGCCCGCTCATAGGAATCGCTCAAGGTAAGAAACCGCTAGGAAATGCAACAAAGCTAAACTCAAAAAACATTTTGCTTTTCCACGAGGATGGGGCGCCGAGCAGGCTGAGCAGGGCCAGACCTGGCTTTCATGCTTTTGGGCTCAATACACATTCTATAATTGTTTTAGAACAGGAGTGACCCAAGAGATTTCGCAGCTGGCTGCGAAATTGACCCAGAGAGTGCTTCAACCTCTCCATCAGTGCCAATGAGATTTGGCCGTCAACGGCCAAATCAGCATGTACGTTTTGAAACCTGATATTTCGGTCCTCGCACCTCAAACTTCCAGTCTCCGGGCAGTCCCACGCCGGTGGGCAAGCAGGACTGGACGAAGAAGACGCCTCGGCTTCGTGAGTCCTGGCCAGCGCAGCACACGTTAGGTCCTGCAAGGACCGCCCTGCCGACAGGCAGGTTTGCGTGGAACGGACGTTCAGATTCAGATGGCACCTTGAAATCCTGCGACAGCACTCCATGTGTCTCCCTGTTCTTCATGGTAAAACAGAATCCAATTTGCTGGAACAGCGAAGATCTGTGTTCATCTGTATTTATCTGTGCCTGAGAAATTGTTGCTGGTTGTTTGTTATTGGTTGCTGGCTGATTGACTGCTTTGCAATGCTGGTTTAATAGACCCCTCAATGCTTCGGGGTGACTGGCGTCGTGGGGAATGGTTGCCAGCTTAATCACCAAACCAAATTCCGCTCGTGCGGGGAGCAAGCGGACGCAGTATGGGACGGAGATTCCAATCAGAAGACTCAATTCGCATAATTCGCCAAATTAGTGATTCAAGGAACATCCGAATTTGCAGGGCCTGCGAATCCTCTGTGGCCTCAGGACTCTCTGTGGTAAAGCGTAATCCCAATTTGCCGGAACGGCAGATCTTTGCGGCTCTGTGTCTTTGTGCTAGCACACTAAAACCAGCACAACCTATCCCATAGTCCACCCGACTCCCATCGGTCTACAATAGAGCATCAATGGCTTCCTTGAGTTTGGGAAGCTCAATATCCACCACATCCCAAACGGCCTTGAGATCAATCCCAAAGTAGTGATGAATGAGAATATTACGCATCCCAATTATTTTACGCCAAGGCATATGATCGGATTGTTCGCGGAATGAATCAGAGAGTCCAGTCGCAACCTCGCCGAGGATCAAAAGATGATGTAGAATCCAAGTCTGAATCAGTTCGTCTGATTCAAAGGCTGTTTTGCCACGACGGGCGTATTTCAGGATCGCATCAATGGCTTCCAGGATGTCGCGTAGCCTTTCGTGGTCATCTCTCATAAGTCTACCGCCTGCTTTAGCACGTCATCCTTAATGCGTTCGCGCAATCCGGTGGTAGTGACCACATCAATCTTTCGCTGTAACAGGTCCTGAAGGTCCATGAGCAAACCTCCGAGATCAAACAAGGTGCGTCCCTCTTCCAAGTCAACCAGGAAGTCAATATCGCTATTCTCATCAGCAGTCCCCTCAGCCACAGAGCCAAATACTCGCACATTGATTGCGCCATATCGCTTGGCAATCGCCAAGATCTGCGTTTTCTTACTGCCAATGAATTCTTGTATACCCATCAATGGACTCCTTAAATATACCACTCTAGTTTATGAGGTCATGAAGACCTTGTCAAATCCATAAAACAGGAAGCGAGAATCTCCTTACCCCATGGGGAACCAGCACCTTTGCCGAAGATGCCAGAAGTGTTCATATTTTTCTAATTCCCGCTGTATGGACAGGTTAAGGAATATCTGGTAGAGTGTCGACCTTCAGTATACGATATGAATAGGATCACCTTTTAAGGATGTTTTTGATATGACGACGCCCAATCATGAGTCTGAAGATAAACCGGAAACCCGGAGTCTGGATTTTGTTCGCACCATTGTGTCTGAGGACAACAAGAGCGGAAAATGGGACCAGCGCGTGCAGACGAGGTTTCCGCCGGAGCCAAATGGGTATCTGCATATTGGCCATGCCAAAAGTATTTGTCTGAACTTTGGCATCGCATCCGAGTTTGATGGCAAATGCAATCTTCGGTTCGACGATACCAATCCAAGTAAGGAGGACCAGGAGTATGTGGACTCCATTGAAGCAGACGTACGTTGGCTGGGATGGGATTGGGAGGATCGGTTACTATTTGCTTCGGACTATTTCCAGAAAATGTATGACTGGGCCGTGGAACTGATTAAAAAAGATAAGGCCTACGTGTGTGACCTGACTGCTGAAGAAACACGCGAATACCGTGGGACACTCAAGGCACCGGGTCAGAATAGTCCGCACAGAGATCGATCGATGGACGAGAGCCTGGATCTGTTTGCTCGTATGAAGGCTGGAGAATTCCCGGATGGTTCCAAAACACTCAAGGCCAAAATTGATATGGCCAACCCGAATATCAATCTGCGTGACCCCGTGATGTATCGTATTGTGCATGCATCGCACCACCGTCAAGGTGACGACTGGAACATCTATCCCATGTACGACTGGGCCCACGGCCTGGAAGACTCCATTGAGGGGATTACCCATTCGATCTGTACGCTGGAATTCGAGAACCACCGCCCTCTGTACGACTGGTTCCTCAATGAGCTGAGTATCCACCACCCCCAGCAGATCGAATTTGCCCGGTTGAACCTCACCTATACCGTCATGAGCAAGCGTAAGCTCCTGCGTCTGGTCCAGGAAAACCATGTCAGCGCCTGGGACGACCCGCGCATGCCCACAATCTCCGGCCTGCGTCGCAGGGGCTACTCACCCGCTTCCATCCAAAACTTCTGCAAGACCATTGGCGTGAACAAGTTTAACAGTACTGTGGATTTTGCCCTGCTGGAGCATTGTCTCAGGCAGGATCTCAATAAAACATCCCCTCGGGTCATGGCTGTGCTTGATCCAATCAAGGTGGTAATTACCAATTACCCAGAGGACCAGACCGACGAGTTGGATGCTGTGAACAATCCGGAAGATCCCTCTGCCGGCACACGCAAAGTCCCCTTCTCCAGAGAAATCTACGTTGAACGGGCTGATTTTATGGAAGATCCACCCAAAAAGTTCTTCCGTTTGGGGCCGGGCCGGGAAGTCCGTCTGCGTTATGCGTACTTGATTACCTGCACAGATTATGTCAAAGACGAGCAGGGTCATGTCACGGAATTGCACTGCACCTACGATCCTGCGACCCGTGGAGGCAATGCCCCGGATGGCCGCCGGGTCAAGGGCACCCTGCACTGGGTCAGTGTTAAGCACGCACTGGAGGCTGAAGTGCATTTGTATGAGCACCTGTTTACCCAGGAAAATCCAGACAAGGCTGAGAAAGGGCAGGATTTCACGTCCAATCTTAATACAAAGTCCCTGAAAACCGCCCAGCATTGCAAGATGGAACCTTATTTAGCAGATACCAAACCTCTGGATCGCTACCAATTTGAGCGTATCGGGTATTTCTGCACTGATCCAGACAGCTCAAACGGCAACCTTGTGTTCAACAGGACTGTGAGCCTGCGAGATACCTGGGCCAAAATGCAAAAGAAAAAGAAGTAGGGATTGGGGGTCAGAATCGAATGGCACTAACTTAAGACCTTCTCCCGTCTCAACTTTGTCGCAGACTTCGTCGAAACGACGACAAAGGAGCCTGCATTTGCGGCCTCCGGCCGCCTATCGACAAAGCTCGCGACAAAGAAAAGGGATGGCAAACATGCTTAAGTTAGTGCCTTATGTTGCACGCAACATAAAGTGCCATTCGGGTCAGAATCAGGGTTTAGTCGGTCTTGCCAAAAAAAATGCAGAATCTTTGTTACCTTTTCTAAAAACATGGACTGTATTTATAGTGTGGACAAGAATTCGACACGTTTGTAGAAGGACAGAATCCAATTTGCGAAACCAGTAAGAGTAAGTGTATCAGCGTGACAAGGCTAATCGATCAGGCTCGTCAGGGTGATCAAGAGTGCATGGGTCAGTTGGCCGAGGTTGCGGAGGCTCGGCTGTTACCCTATCTCTATAGGTTGACTCTGAATTATGACCTGGCCCAAGAGCTTTGCCAGAAAACGCTTACAAAAATGATTCAATCGTTGGACAAATTGGAGCAAATCGAACGTTTTTGGCCGTGGTTGTTTCGTAGTGCTATGGGAGAAGTGCAACATCATTACAGAGACATGCAGCAACAACGCCTCATGGAGATTGCAGCTTTAAACAAGGCCCGTTTCTGTGAATACGTGGAACAAGAGCATGCAGATGGGTTGAGTTTTTCCGAACGGACAGAGTTGGCCCAGATCGTGGTTGAGGCCATTTCGAAGTTGCATCTGACATACAGAAATGTGCTGGTGCTTCGGTGTTACGAAAACCTGTCCTATGCCGAAATTGGCAAACACATTGGCTGTAAAGATCTACATGCAAAAGTTCTTTTCTTTAGAGCCAAAAGAATGCTCAAAAAGTACCTGGCCCGTCAAGGGTTTGGCAAAGAGACCCTTCTCACTGCATTGGGTTTATTTGGCTTGATGACTGTCCCCGCCAAAAGCTCTGCCGCCTGGACCGTTAAGGCCACAGCGTTGAATGCCGGTTTTCTTGCGGCAGCCACTGCCACGATAGCCAGCCGAGTCGGTGTTTTGCTCTTTACAGCCCTAACAGCCATGACAGCACTCATTCTGGAGCACCCTGGCATGGCGATTGGGATCATCAGCATGGTCCTGTTCGGAATTATACTTGCAGCAATCGCTGAGTTATTTGCAGGCTAGTGCAAAAAGCCTCGGCCTACTTTAGTCAGTCGCCGGATTCTCCCTTGCATCTACCCACTGAATAGGACGCATCAACCTTTAATCTTCAGGTTGACAAAGCACTGGTCTGTATTCATCACAGACTTTGCTGCGAAGATTCGCGGCGAGTCATTCCTTGATGGCAAATCTTACCCCATCTTTCTTCTTGCAATGCAGGAACGAGTTAATAGACTGTAGGCCACGTTTGATAATGAATGATTTGAGATGATGCCTTTGTAAACTTATGGTTGTTACTTTACATCGATATATTTTTCGCGAACTAATGAAGATCTTTTTGTTGACAACATTTGCGTTGTCGGTGATCTTGTGTCTGGGTAGCGTGCTGGAGCCTATACAGAAATACGGTGTGGGCCACAAGCAAATCCTGAATCTTCTGCTGTATTTCCTCCCTGTGACATTAACATTTGTGTTACCTGTGGCCTCCTTATTTGCCTCAACTCTGGCCTATGGTCGTTTGGCAGGGGACAATGAATTGGACGCATGCAAGGCCAGTGGAATCAGCCCTGCCACGATTGTCTATCCTGGCGTGCTCCTGGCAATCATAGTGGCCATTGCCAATCTGGTGCTGAGCTTTCATGTCATGCCCTACTTCATCCAACATGCTGAGTCCTCTTTTAAGGCCAATGCCAAGCAAATTCTTTTCAGAAATATTGACAGACGAGGGTTTTGGCGAACCCCTGATAACAAATTTGCAGTGTATGCGGATTATGCCGACCTGGATAAAAACATCCTTATGGGTGTAATTGTGATCAAGTCCAGAGACGCAGAGGTAGAGGCCATTTACTATGCAGAGCAAGCCAAGGTCTTTTTTGAGCAGGAAGAACACGGCAATATGATGCGTGTGGCAGCGTTTAATGCCCATCAAATGGGCGAGACCTCATCAATGCGTGTGCAGAATTTCGATATCACGGAACGATTCGGCTCTCTCCTGGAGGACCAGATTGACTTCAAACGTATTGACGAAATGAAACGTATTCAGGCAGATCCTTTGATATTCTATCCCAATGAAGAACGCGTGCGGCAAATCTGTTCGGTATTTTCAGGAGAGCTGCTATACCAGCACATTAAAACAGCACTTGACACCAAAGGCGTGTATGAAATCTATCCCATGGCCAATGAACCCAATGCCGTCAGCATCAAGGCAGACAAGGTTGAACTGGGCCGTAACCAGGATATCCTGTTCACGGGTGACCATGTGGAGGTACAAATTTTTGATGTCCGAACATCCACACCGCTTCGTCACCTGACCTGCGAAAAAGCCAAATTGATGCTGGAAGGGGATGAATTTGCCCCTTCCCTGCTGCTGGATCTAAGCAATGCCAAACAGGAGGATTCTATTTTCTTCATCACCACCCATGTGGAACAGAACTTGTCCTTACCTCAAGACATGTATCCCGTGATTCAACGCAATCGCGTTCTAAACACGCTCACGATTGACGTGGCCTCCACCTTTTTTCCGGAGGGACCATCAGAGACGTTAATAGGTCGTTTGGACGAACTCAAAACACGTATCCAACGGAATGACACAAAGATTATCGGTACCATTCATTCTCGCCTGGTCTTTGGCATTGGATGCATTCCTATGATCATCATCGGCACAGGCCTCGGCATTATTAAACGAGGGGGCCACTTGCTCACAGCCTTTGGTGCCAGTTGTATGCCAGCTTTAATTCTCATTGTAGGTATTATTTGCGGCAAGCATGTCGCCGAAAATCCAGATAGCCCCCCCGCTCTGGGGCTAACGATCATGTGGGCGGGGCTGGGTGTGCTCTGTGTGCTAACAGTGGGCGTGTATGGACGCCTCAATAAGCACTAACACTATGAAGTTGCTACCATGAAAATACTAGATCGCTACATTGCAAAGAACTTTCTCATTGGGTATGCCATTGCCTTTTGCGTCCTCATTGGCCTGCGTATCATTATTGACCTGTTTGTCGGCCTGGATGAATTTGTGGAAAACGCCGATCAGGGCATTGTCAATGTGCTCTTGTATATTGGAGAATACTATGGGCTTCAGATGGCCCTTTACTTCAAAGACTTTGCAAGCATGATCACAGTCGTGGCAGCAGCCTTCTCACTGGGTCGATTTATTCGCAACAATGAATTGATCGCGATCATGGCATCAGGCATCAGCCTTAAACGTGTGGCCGTACCCATCCTGTTCCTGTCTCTATTCTTTGCAGGACTATTGGTCATAGACCAGGAATTGATCATCCCCCGAATCAGCCACAGACTGGTGAAAGATAAGGACGACATTCCAGGGCAAGAGCAGTACAATGTCTGGCTCATTTCGGATGGCAAAGGATCGTTGTTCTACTCGTCAGCGTTTGATGTCAATTCCTCCTCTTTGAAATCGCCCTGCATCATTTTGCGTGAACAAATCAAGCCTGGCTTGTGGAAGGTTACTGGACGAATCTCAGCAGACAAGGCGATCTACAATAACGCCACATCCCAATGGGATTTCGTGAATGGACGCCTGGTTATCCCTGATAGTATCAGCGGCTACCAAAAAATTGATTCGTATGAATCGCCTAATCTGGAGCCCATCAGTATTCCCGTGATGGCCAAGGCAGAACATACATCCATGCTCAGTTTTAAACAGCTCAACGCCCTGGCCATGCAGAATCCCAGGGATGTTGCCCAACTGTACAGTCAAAAGAATTTTCGAATCACAGAGCCAATTATCAATTTCATTACGCTCATGGTCAGTTTACCCGTGCTAATCTGTCGTGATCCGCGTTCCATGAAATCCGCAGTCCTGGTCAGCTTCTCCATTACAAGCGCCTGTCTGCTTATGACATTTGGATGCAAGATGCTATCCACTGAAACGCTATTCTTCAGTCGGTTCATGCCCGAATTCTGGGCTTGGCTGCCAGTCTTCATTTTCTTACCCATTGCCTTCATCGAACTTGACGCCATGAAGACGTAAGCCAAAAGGCTGACGGCTGACGGCTGACGGCTGAGAGCTAAATGATAAGGATTTTATTTGTTGAAAATTCCGATTGGATCACCTTCGTTTGTCTGTTTGGGTCTCAGCGTCAGTGCCCTCTGTTTGTCCGTGATCCAACCGCCCTGCCCAGGATATGGGCTCGCCTGGATAGCCTGGGTACCCTTTGTGGTGGCCTGTGTCACGGCTCGCTCTTTAAAGGTCCTGCTTCCAACATCGTTTGTCATTTCGTCCGCCTATTGGCTGATCAACATGCACTGGATTGGCCCCATTACCCCCCCCGGATGGATTGCCCTGTGCCTATACCTGGCTCTGGGCTGGCCAGTAACAGCCTTCATCCTTCGGTTCTGTTTCCTAAGAAAAGTGCCCTTACTCCTGGCCTGCCCCATTATCCTGGTGGGTGCAGAGGTCTTACAGGGTGTGCCAATCAGCCCATTTCATTGGCGTTTTCTGGCACACAGCCAATTTCAGCAGCTCCCTCTCATCCAAATTGCAGATATCTTTGGCGCTGGTGGTGTGTCTTTTCTCATTGCCATGGTTAATGGCCTGATCGTTCACGCGATTCTCACACTCGGGCTCAAAATAAGGTCGGCCAAAGGCCTTATCCTGGGGTGCTTGGTTACGGCATTGGCCCTTCTCAGCACTGTTATGTATGGTTTCCAGCAGATCCAACAGTACGAAGAAACCGCAATCACAGGCCCAATGGTGGCCTCTGTGCAATCCAATGTGCCTCAATCGGCCAAGGATTCCCTCATGGAATCTAACGTTATTATGACAGAGCTGCTCACCATGAGTAAAAAGGCTGCTTTGCATAATCCCGTATTGATCGCCTGGCCAGAAACAATGGTCCAGGCCATCATAAATCAAGATGTCATCCCCTATCTTTCCAACCAAGAAAACAGCAAAGTCTTTGACAAAGCCATTAGAGCTTTTTCCAAAGAAACAAAGTCGCATCTCCTGGTAGGCGCCTATGCGGGGAGCCTGAGTCGTTCCAAGAAAGGTGAACTCGCCCTTAACACACACAATTCTGCGATGCTGTACTACAATGATGGATCGCAAGCCTTGAACCGCTATGACAAAATACGTCTTATTCTCTTTGGGGAATACATGCCCTTTAAGTACGCTTGCCCCTGGCTACATGACCTGCTGATGAAATGCACACCCTATGAATATGACTATTCCATGACTCGCGGCAAGGATCACACGATATTCAGTATTAATGATGCCTCCAACACCTATCGATTTGCCACGTTGATCTGTTATGAAGATACGGTCCCGAACCTGGTGCGACAGTTTGTGTTGTCACCGAAACATCAAAAACAGGTCGAATGGCTGGTGAACATCAGCAATGATGGCTGGTTCGCCCAGATCAAAGACAACCAGGTCCAGTCGAGCTCTGAATTGATTCAACATGTGACAGCTGGCACATTCCGGGCGATTGAAAATCGTATCAGCATTTTAAGGAGTGTCAATACGGGTATCAGCTGCCTAATTGACCCCTGTGGCAAACTCCAACAGGGTTACGCCCACGCCAGCGAAGATTTTCCCACACAAGTGAAAGATCGACAAGGCATGGCTGGATGGTTTGCGGATAAAATGCCGATATACGAAAAAGTGAGTCTGTTTTCCAGATATGGCCCATGGCTGGATCATGTTTGTGCCTGGATTTATGGCTTAACAGGATTAATAGCACTATTTGAAATGGTAAAAACTCGTTATGCGTATCATAAAACGACAAAAACATAACCCAGTTTTGTCTCTGGCTGTGGCACTCATCCTGTCCTGCCTGATGACAGGTTGTAAGTCAGCATTTCCCGTGTCAGAGGATTCCGATTCACAATTGCAGACCAAGGCCTTTCAGATAATCAGCGAGTGCCTCAACAATCCCGACCCCATCCTTCGAAGTTATGCCACCGAAGTTGTGGGGACGGCACGCCTAATGCCCTTGATGCCCAGGGTTGTTCAACTATTCAATGATCCTGAGGTATCCGTACAGTTCCAGGCATTGATTGCCGCTGGAGACATGAAATATACCATGGCTTCACCCAATGTCCAGCAGGTCTATAGGATGTCTCAACAAGATGTTAACGTCAGGATGGCAGCCGCCTATGCCCTTGTACAGATGGGCTCACTTCAGCACGCCAACTACTATAAACAACAAATCAAGCACCCTGATCTCACCATTCGAGCCAATGCGGCCTTATTGATTGGCAAAGGTGGCAACAGATCTGATCTGGCCCTGTTGGAGTGGGCCATGAATGATTCGCAGTCAGACGAATGGGTTAGACTGCAGGCCTTGGAGTCCCTGGCCAGACTTCAATCTCCCAATGTATACGAAAAAATATGGACCCGTTTGATCAATGCTTTTGCAGATGATCGCATTTGGGGCATCCAAGCCATGGCACAGCTGAGAAGCAATCAGGCCGTCAGCGCGATTACCACTATGTTGGACGATGAAGTCCCTGAAGTCCGCCTGACAGCCGCCGAACAATTGGGCAAATTGGGCGATCCCATTGGAGAGTCTGTTGTCAGGGAGGTCCTAGAAAAACCAATCCCAGGGGACATGGCCACACAAATGCGTACAAAAATCATGGCCACCCTGGCCATTGGCGAAATTGATTCTGACGCCCTGGCCAAACACCTACCCAGGCTACTTAAAGACACTTCAAAAAGGGTCCAACTCGCAGCGGCCAAGGCTATTTTTCGACAAGGCATGCCCTAGTTCATCACGAATAATCTAAAAAACCGCCTTTTTCGCCCAGTGTGAGCATACCCCATTTAGGGAAGATAGGAAATTTGACTTGACCTGAACACCCTAAATTTTTACAATTATGCTTATGTGTAGGCAGGGTGGAACCCAATTATCATATACGGCCCTCATCCAAATGGGGTCTGGTATTATCGCTATCGGGCCGTAATCCTGCTGTCTATTGGTCTACTTGTAGGTTTTGGAACTAACGTTCTGACGCAATTGATAGTCGAAAGGAGCTTGTTTTGAGCACGCTAACAAAGGTTTTAATTATACTGCAAACAGTTTTTTCTATTCTTCTCTGCGGTATTGTTGCCACATATGTAGCCAACGCAAGTGATTACAAAAAAGATTATGATGCAGCTGTTACACAGAAAAAGGCAGCCGTGTCTGATAAGAACAGTTTTAGAGAAGAATGGAAGGACGCCCAGGTCGATCTTGAAGAAGCTGAAAAGAAAGCGTTAGAAATGTCGCCCGCTCTTGAAGCCAAGATTGCTCAACTAACTGATGAACTGACTCGTGCCAAATCTCAGATCGACACATTGAACGAGCGAACCACAGGGCTTATGGCAGCCAATGAAACGGCCAGTGCCACAGCCTCGCAACAGAGCAAGCTGTATGAGACAGCCCATGCAGAACTCAAAGCGACTGAAAGTGATAAGATTCAACTCAGTCGGGAATACGATGAAACGCAAGGCGTGCTCCTGGAAAAACTGGCTGTGATTGCAAGCCAGGACAAGAAGATCCGTGAGCTTCAAGAGGAAAAAAGTGACATCCAAAGCCGCCTGGAACAATATCTCAACCAATATGGAAAAACACCGGCACCGGCCACAGCAGCCACGCTGGTGTCTTCTAAGGTCCAACTTGCCCAGCCCGTCAAGGCCATCGGTCTTAAAGGCTTGATCAGTGATCTGGACATTCCCAACCAACTCGCCGAAATATCTTTGGGATCAACAGACGGTGTGAAAGAAAAGATGATATTCATGGTAACACGCGACAATCAGTTTATTTGCAACATTGTCGTACTTGATGTTAATACAGAACGATCCGTGGGCCTCCTGGACGTCGTCAAAGGCACGCCAGTCGTCGGTGACAAGGTCAGCACAAACTAGAAATCCTTTGGCTCAAAACGAAGTCAATTAACACGAGGTCATGATTCATGAATCCAAATCGCAAACAAACAGCAGTACCCAGCAACATGTGTACAGCATTTCTTGCCCTGTCATTTGGTATTTTAGTGGCAACAATTGCATTTGTCGCATTTAAATGCTTTACCCAGTACGGAACACTCTTTAAAATACCCTAGTCGTTCGTTGTACTAATTCAACGGTGAGCATTACCAAAGGCACAGGACTCTAGGAATAAGTGTCCATTTTTCGAAAGGAGTCGAATGTGATACTGGACAGACTGTTTGGCATGTTCAGTACGGACATGGGTATTGATTTAGGTACCTGCTCGACTTTGGTTTGTGTACGAGACAAAGGCATTGTCTTGAATGAGCCCTCTGTCGTTGCCGTACGTAAAGGCACCAATATAGTACTCAATGATGGACAAGCTGTAGGCTTGGTGGCCAGGGACATGCTAGGCAAAACCCCGGGTTCGATCACAGCCATTCGTCCCCTCAAAGACGGTGTTATCAGTGATTTTGAAATCACTGAGGCCATGTTGAGTTATTTCATCCGTAAGGTCCATGGTCGAGGCGGTCTTATACGGCCAAGGGTCGTGGTCGCTGTTCCCAGTGGTATTACGGCCGTTGAAAGACGCGCCGTGATCGACAGTGCCGAAAGAGCAGGTGCCAGACGTGTTTTCCTGGTAGACGAACCCATGGCTGCCGGCATTGGCGCTGGCTTACCCATCACTGACCCCACTGCTTCGATGATTGTGGATATAGGCGGCGGCACCACGGAAGTGGCTATCATGAGCCTTGCTGACATTGCCACAGCCGAATCGATTCGTATCGGGGGTGATGACATGGACGAGGCCGTGGTTAATCACCTCAAAAAAACCTATAACCTTCTTATTGGTGACGCCAGATCTGAAAAGGTTAAGATCCAAATCGGATCTGCGGCCCCTCTTGATGAAGAGCTGACCATGGAAGTGGCGGGACGTGATACTATATCCGGCTTACCCCGAAAGATTGTAATCACCAGTGAAGAAATTCGCGAATCCTTGCGTGACCCTGTGGCCGCGATCATTGATGCGGTAACAGCCACCCTTGAAAAGGCGGAACCGGAATTGGCCGCTGATCTCATTGACAATGGTATCCACATATGTGGGGGTGGTTCTCTACTGCGTGGTATGGACACAGTCTTGGCCAACGCCACAGGCTTAAAAGTCCATGCCGTTGAAGACCCCTTGAGTTGTGTGGCCCGCGGCACCGCCGTGTATATTGAAAACCTTGAACTGTGGAAAGATACGATGGACCACAGTGATCGTGGCTGGGATTAATCACCCAAGTCACTTCCACCTATTGAAATGGCCAGAAACGGATGTCTGCAACGATCTTGACAAACCATGATGGGTAGCAAAACCACAACCTCAAAACGCACAGTCTTTTTGGGCTGTTTTTTAGGTGCGACCATTGTGTTGTTGGTTCCCCACGGGCTCACGAGCAAATGTCAATACGCATTTCGTCGCGTGTTTTGCGTGCCTTTGGGTATTAGCCGCAGCCTAACCCTGTCAGCCACGGCCCCTGCACCACCAGAAATAAGCAGCGAGAAGTATCATACCTTGCAGCAGGAATTCCAGAAACTAAGCAACCACGCGGCGAACCTGACTGCCGTCATTACCAAGCAAGAAGGAACTATTGACCGCCTGACCCAGTTGCGTGTCGAGCCCGAATGGCAGAAGCTCAGCTTCGTACCTGCAAACGTGTTTACAGCCCAAGGCGATGACAACGTGGTTATTAATCGTGGAACTCGAGATCTGGTCCAATTAAAATGCTTTATTCTGGCCAATAATGCCATAGTGGGAAAGGTGTCGGAAATTCAGAAACACCAGGCCACTATCGAACTGATTAGTCATCAAGGGGCCTTTTTGCCAGTGTACATTAACACGCGTGAAACTCAAGGCGTATGCCACGGTCTGGGGCAAGGGCAGATGGAAATCCAAAGTGTCCGTTACAATCGGCCTGTTGCGATGGGTCAGCCGGTGTACACCTGCAATCAAGCAGGCCTACTGGGCACGCCGATTATTGTCGGCAAGGTGGCGGCTTGTGATCGGAATGAAAAAGAGCCCTATCTCTGGAAAATAGAGATGGCACCTGCGGTGAATCTGACGCAATTAGATCGAGTTGATGTCGTACTGCCTGGTAGACCATAGTGTTGTAGAAGACATCAACGTTGAAGGACAACTCATGCATTGGATACGTTTCACGATTCTAATCCTGATTGCTGCGATTGTACAATCGAGCCTGGTGAATGTGCTTGCCTTGACCGACGCCCAGATCAAACCGAATCTCTTACTTGTATTGATGGTCTTTTTCGCCATTCGCTGTCCTGCTCAAGAGGCCATTGTCAGTGCATTTCTTATAGGATTGTTTGCTGACCTGATCGGTGCAGGCATGGGACCACAGCTTCTCGCCTTTGGCATCATTGGATCCTTGATTTCTGAGGTGCGACATATCCTGGTCATGCGACATATCCCTCAACAGATGATTGCTGTCTTTGCCGCCGGGCTTCTGTGCGGTCTGGTATCCTTGATACTCTTTAGAATAAAAGGCTGCCCTGTCCCCACCCAGACTGGGCACCTCATTCTGTGGCAACCTCTGTATTCTGCGGCTTTGGCCGGACCCTTGTTCTGGCTGTTTCAATTCGTTACGTCCCTGCATCACTCCAAACACCGTTCTGTCATATCCTAACGGCGTGCCATACTACTGTCTTATGTTTTACAATAAACGTGTTAAAATCTTTGTTGTCACCACCGGCTTGCTCGTGTTGATCCCGATTTGCAGATTGGCACAGCTCCAGCTCTTTTCCAGCCCGGCCTACCTTCAAGAAGTTGAGCGACTCCTGGATGGTGACAGTCAACAGACCCAGACAATTCGTGGGAGAATTCTTGATCGCCATGGCCGAGTCATTGCCAGCGAAGAACCCCTGTTCAAACTCTATGTCAGGTACGACATGATCACCTGTTATACCGACCCAAACGTACAGCAGGCCATGCGACTGGCAGCCCAGAAAAAAACGAACCCCAGCAAGGCCCTGGCCAATGTTAATGAAAAGATTGAAAAGGGATTGGAACGTATTGCCTACCTGTTGACACTCTGTGATGAGTTTGGATTTTCTGCGGAAGAAATCAAACAAAAAATCGACTCAGAGAACAGAAACATCTGGCATGGACGCATCTTCCAGGCCTGGCGAAACAATTGTCTGACCTCCCCCCTACATCTGCAATACAAGGGCAGGGAAGGCGCAGCACCCGGGAAGCTGGCCAGAGCCGATTTTATTCAAGCTTTCCCAGATAAGAACGAACGTATTCTCCTGATCTCATCAGAGAACTACAAGATACTTGAAATGCACAGTTTCTTCCCTCTGGTAGAACTGCGAGACGATGAGAACCTGTTTGAGATCATCAATGCCCTGCATGATATGAACATGAAGGGTGCCGAAGTCACAACCCAAGCGGCTCGCAATTACCCCTACAAAACAGCAGCATCTCAACTGATAGGATGGGTAGGCCCGGCCACACAAACTTCGGACATCAAAACCTTCGAACATGATCGCCTCTCCAAATACCAGGATGGAGAGCTTTGCGGTCGAGAAGATGGTATCGAGCGTGTGTGCGAGCCCATTCTTCGAGGTCGAAGAGGTGAATTAACCTATGACCTTGATCGCAACCTGGTAGAGCGAACTGAAAAGAGTTTTGGTCAAGACATCAAACTCACCATCGACATTGAACTGCAGCAGGAAATCGAAAACTATCTCATAACCTACCCACACAGGGCCTGCTGCAAACCTGGAAAAGCGGCCGTGGTGCTGGACGTCCAGACCAATGAAATTCTGGCACTGGTTTCCGTCCCTGTTTACGATTTGAACACAGCTCGCTATGACTATGCAAAACTCCAAGGTGACAAGGAAGCCCGGCCACTGATCAATCGAGCCATTAATGAACACTACCCTCCAGGATCTGTGGCCAAACCTATTGTGGCCATTGCGGGTCTTGAGTCAGGCACCTTTACCGCACAAAAAACAGTCGCCTGCCTCAGCACCCCCCCTCCGGCTGGCTGGCCCAGATGCTGGATTCAGAGACAGAGAAACATAGGACACGATGACCAGTGGCCCGGCCAAAACAATGCCCGAAATGCGATTAAGGGCAGTTGTAATGTATACTTTTCTCGTTTGGCTCAGGCCATTGAACTTCGTACCCTCCAGACCTGGTTTTCAAAATTTGGATATGGCAGAATTGTCCCGCTCACCCGGCCACTGGAATTTGCGTTGGATGCAGGGTTCGAACTAAGAACGCTTCGCCAAGTGCCTGGTCATATTCTCGCTCTGCCTGGCGAAAGAAGACTCGCCGGTATTGGCCAGGGGCGTATGATGGTGACCCCCTTGCAAGTCGCCAATTCCATGGCCACCATTGCCCGCGATGGCCGCTTCCTTAATCCTTTGCTCTTTCAAATCGATACAAGTCACGCAGACACCTCAAATATATCTGAAGACCTGGGCATATCACGACCCGTCCTGAACGTTGTTATTGATGGCATGCATGCGGTGGTTAATGAAATCCACGGCACGGCCCACGAAGCATTTCAAAAAATGGACTTTGCCCGATACGGCGTGCATGTGTATGGCAAAACCGGCTCCACAGAAGGCCCTGAACATGCCTGGTTTTCTGGATTTGCCAAGGACAAGTCAAAGCGAATCCTGGCCATTGCCCTAGTAGTGGAAGGGGGCCAAAGCGGAAGCACTGATGCAGCGTACCTGGCACCCGACATCCTCAACTTCTGTGTGCAGCGTGGCTATCTCGGCTCTCGATGATCTCTTGACTTTGCTTTTCTAAACTGATCCACCACATGCAAACATACCAGAATCGGGTGATGCCAAATCATGCGAGGCCCCGCATATTTCATAACAGCCGTAACCTGGGCCCTCTTATCTGGCTTGTAGCAATGAATGGGACATTTTGCACAGATTGGTTTTGAGGACTGAAATGGACAGCCCTCCAAACGTTTGGCGGCATACGCCAAAAGATCGTCACACTCGGAACAGAGTTCTTGGGAACCGTGATTCTTGCGACAATACAAAGATATCATAGCTTTGACGGTACGTTGTTCTCGCTGAATCCGGGTCATGGCAGCAACTTAAGCGTTCCTTCTATTTGTCCTGTGGAAATTTGCACCACTTCCCAAGCCCTTTCCCGCGTGGCATAGTCGGGGTAGACCGAAGCTGAAATCACACCCTTAGAGGCCAGAATTCGCGCCACCATCAAACGGGCTTCCTGTGACTTATTCAAAGCTTCACCCAAAAGACGCATAGATTCCTGCGGCGAGTGGAATCCCATACCATTGCTTGCAGACACATAATCCCATTGGAATTGGCCATGACGAATCAGTTGCCGCGCGGGTGCCAATTGGTCATCCGAGGTACCCGCTTCCATGGCGGCACGCACCTCGAAGTGGGCCTTAACCAGGGCCTCTTCAGCCTGCCAGGTCGCATTCTGAACCTTGTCCTGAATACTTTCAACACGAGCGACTAGCTTCTCTTCTTCCCAGCGATGACAAACCGCGCAACTGTTGGCCACATTAAGTAGCGGGCTCTGCACATGGTGATCCGTAAACTTAACGCCCCCTTCACTTTTGTAGGGCATGTGACAATCTGCGCAGGACAAACCAGCATACGCATGAACACCCGTGGAGAATAGTTCAAAGTCGGGGTGCTGCGCCTTGATAACCCTCACCTTTGTTATGGGATGCACATAGTCAGCCACATCATGTTTGTCGTAATAGGCAATCATACCCTCCGCTGTGGTGCCTTCAGTCCAGGGAAAAGTCAGGTAGTTTTTGGGATCTTTCTTGAAATAGTATTCTACGTGACACTGGGCACACACCAAAGACCGCATCTCCTGGTGGGTGGCCTTATTGATATCTTTACCCATGCCGGCAAAGGCCTCTTGCAGCGCAGGTCGTGTAATTCGAAGCTTCATAGTTTTGGGATCATGACAATCCTGGCAGCCAATAGGGTGCGATACTTCATCTTTGATATCATGAAAATTGGCAGCATAGAACTCCTTGACACCCATGCTTCCCATCAATCAAGGGACGTCCGGGCTCTTGCATGTTAAACAGGTTCCTGCGTTGTAGGGCGTCTTGATGCGTTTGCTCGTTGTCACATCGTCCACAGCATAATAATAACCACGCGACTGTAGATAGTCTTTGCTAAAGCCATAGCCTGCAAACAGAATCACTTGACGCGGATCCTCATCAAGATAATCGCGAGCAAATGCACCGCCGTATTTCGTCCGCGTATCGTCTATACTTGTCTTTAGGTAAGCCTCGTACTCACGCGGATAGTTTTGTCCCCAAATCGCATTATCCGGCTCCCATTCAGCCATAGGCATCAGAACCATTGAGGGTCTCTGCGCTTCCCACCGCCGTTCCATAATACTCACAACGAGAAGGGCCAGCAACGCAATACTGCCACCCATCCACGATGAAAGTGACGATTTCTGTTGTGTCTTTTTCGAATGTGGCTTACTCATGACTTGCCCCTTTTTTCATCCACGGCAATCCAGCATCAGGCAGTCCTGGCCTCAGAACTTCAGGGGATGCAGAAAGACTATGTACTCTACCGTGAATATTTTGATGACAATGCCAGCAAGACTGTTTGGATGACGTGGCCAATTTGATCATGGCAATTTGGTCCTTGTGACAACGAATGCAATTGCTCTGGACCACAGGTCTGGCCCCCTTTGACAATTTCAGGACCTGAGGTTCTTGATGTGTGGTAAAGACATAGGAGTGCTTCATGCCATCCATGCCCTTGAATGCATATTTGCCCACAATATTATTGTGAGGTACATGACAGTCCATACACACCGCCACACGGGCATGACTGCCCCGCCTCCAAGTGGCATAAGCGTCTGTCATGACATGGCAGTTCATACAGGTCTCTGGCGCATCAGACAGGTAAGAGACAGCATTGGACACACGAGCCACAAAAAGAAACATCCCCACAGCGCCCCCACAGACAGGCAAAGCATAATCTGCAAACGTTTGGGTAAAAGGTTAAAATGATCTTTTAGAGATTTCCACATCACAATCATCCCTTCAATAACGATGATGTGGCGAGGTTAACTCCACGAAGAAGATAGGTCAACTCATTTTTTTAATCCGATGTTCTCGCCTACTGCCACAAAGAGGATACTTCATGAAGAAATTTCAGTCTTTCCGGAATCTCCGGTTCCTTTTCTATCAACGGTACACCTCTGGCATCCAGGTAGGTCAAGGTCCGCTCCATGATCTCGGCAACCACAGGCCCAGACACCGTACCGCCGGTATATCCCTTGCCCAACTTGCGGTTGGGATTGCGCACTGAAACCAGCACCACAATGGCTGGATCTTCGGCTGGAGCACCTCCAATAAACGAGGCAATGTAGGAACCGTCTTCATACCCCTTGCCGTCACTCCTGGCAATTTGAGCGGTACCGGTTTTGCCAAACACCTGCCACCGTTTTAGAGCGGCCTTTCTTCCCGTGCCATGAGGATTATTGATGACTGCGGTTAACGCATCCTCAACCATGTATTTGGCCACATCTGGCTTAACGACATAACCCACCTGACTGGCAATTTCATACCCGAAGTTCTGCCGACGAGGCAAACCATCAGAGTTTACAAACGCTTTGATAACATGAGGCTTGACCATACGTCCCTGATTGGCGAGTATGCAAAATGCACGAACCATTTGGATCGCTGATACACCAATTTCCTGACCATAGGGGATGCGTGTGACACTATAACCATTCCAACGCTCTGGGGTATGGAGTAAACCAGGACTTTCCTGTGGCAGATTCACACCTGTACGCTGCCCAAAGCCAAACATACGAAGCCCCTTGTACAGCGAACCCGGTTCAATTCTCTCCATCATTTGACCAATCTTGGCCATGCCCACATTACTGGAGTGAATCAAAATCTCTTTGGGTGTTAGATCACCATACTTATGATCATTGTATTCACCGATATGCCCAAACCCATTACCTCTGTAATCTCCGTCCTCACAAAATATTTTTTGATGCTTGCTGATTACTTGGCTATCCAGAGCCAAAGCCACAATAACCGGCTTTAAAATGCTGCCCGGTTCATACCGATCTTGAATGGCCCGGTTCTTTTGACTTTCAAGATTGTCTTTGCTCGCAGAAGGATCATAATCAGGCATGGATACCATAGCCAGAATGGCCCCTGTTTTGGGATTCGCCACGATCGCATAGGCCGATTCAGCCTCATACTCTCGCCATCGCTTTTCCAGAGCCTTACGCACAAAACCCTGGATACTTGTATCAAGTGTCAGGATCATGCCGTCTCCATACGTCTCCCGCTTGGACACAACACCCGATTGATCCAAATTACGAATCGGCCGGCGTTTTATGTCCGAAAGAAAATACGACTCGTGCAATTCTCCGGCTAATTCCTTATTATAGACAAGCTCCAGACCTGCCTGACCAGCGCCATCATACCCCACATATCCCACCACTTGACCGGTTAGCCGCCCCATCGGATAATAGCGTTTCCATTTGGGCTGTATATAGACACCTTTCAACTTGGCCACAGCCTCACACTCTTCTTGAGTGGCTTCATGTTTGATGACACGGTATCGCTTATTACGATTTTTTACTATCGTTTCAGCAATTTTGGCAGCCTTCATGCCCAGGATATCAGCCAATTCATTGGCTGTTTTAATGGGTTCGTCAATAATCTGTGGATCCACGAAAATGAGGCGAGTTTGATTGGCAGCAGCCAGGATATTTCCACGCGTATCGACGATCACACCTCTGGGCCCTTGTTGGGGCGTCAGCGTTCGCTGCTGAACAAGACTCACATCCACATAGTGCTCGTGGTTTTTAACCTGTATAAAAAAGCACCGAACCCCCAACCCCACAAAGACAATCATCACAAAGACAATTATCCCCGCTGCAGCCTTTTTTGGGGGGACTGGATCATTGGGCATTTTTTTGTGCCGAGAAGTGTGTGCCATGCCGTGTCTCAGGGTTGAAGAGATTCTGCGGATTCCCAATCCTGTAAAATGGCGCTTGGGTTGATGAATTGTTCAAGTTCGAGTTGCTTTTGCCAGAGCTGACGTGTGGATTGTTGGTATTGGCCTCGACACACACGTAACTCATAAAACATACGATGATTAGCGTCACGCAAAAATATGCTTAACACCAAAACGGCTACAAACCAGAAAATGACATAAATAAAGCACAGACGTGATACCATTCTAATTGTTATCCTGGAAGACCCAGAACGCTCAGTCCTAAGGCGTAGGCAATTTCAAACGCATACCCGGTTTCAGCAATGCGTTTTCTGCGGGCAATACTGATGCGTTCAATTTGAATATTTCTGAATACCGGCCGCCATTGCCCAATTTAGCCACAGCTATTTTCCACAGGCTGTCATCTTCTTTGACCGTGTACCAACTGGGTTTGATCTTTTTGGCAACAGGTATCGGCATCCCAACACTCTTCACTGGCACCGTTACTTCCTCAATGGCCTTCGCCGCAGAGGGCGTCAACGCGGGAATAATAAGCTGCTGACCAGTCTTAACAGCATTGGGAGAGGTTAAAATGTCACGATTTGCTTCAAATATCTTTTGAATACTGGCCACAGTATTGCCCTTTTCAGAGCCATAAAAGCGTTTCGCAATCTTACCAAGATTATCACCATCTTTTACTTCCCAGACCTTTGGCCAAGAAGCCACTTTGTGTGATAGCTGTTTTTGCAGTAGATTGGGGTTCTGATGGAGTACTTGGGCGTACTGGAGGTCGTTGACAACCGTGTTCGCCTGGTCCTGAACCGATGGATCTACGCCAAGTACATCTTCTTGACCCTGAACCGACGGATCAGTATGCAACAACGGATACCCGTTTTCCATGTACCGTTGAGCTTTTTGCACTTTGGCACCCAAATCGGGGGATGCCTCCGGATAGTTCGCCAAGACGTACGACAATTCGTTTGGACCTTGCGTTTGGTCAAAACGCGGCAATCCGTTGATCACAAAGGCAATCACAAAAATAAATATTAGCCCTAACAGTAATCCAATTTTTGTATCTGATGTCATCGTACTACTCCTTGCTACCTTACTGATACTGCATCCCTTTTCGAATCATCCTCAAACAACTCCATAGGTCCAACACATACTAAGCCAATCGCTCTACAATTCGAAGTTTCGCACTGCGTGCCCTGCGATTGGCCTGCACTTCTTTGTCAGTTGCCACCAGTGGCTTCTTCGTGAGAACCTTATAAATGCCCTCACTGGCCCTGTCTCGAAAATCGTACTTGACTATTCGATCCTCCAAACTGTGAAAACTGATTACAGCCACACGCCCGGCGGGATTCAATAATTCAGGGGCGTACCTCAATAATTGCGTCAGATTTTCCAGCTCATGATTAACAGCAATTCGCAAGGCTTGAAAAGTCCGTGTCGCAGGATGAATCCGATCTCTTTTCTTTCGACCCGGTCGATATAATGCCTTACAAACAATCGCTGCCAACTGACCTGTGGTTTGCACAGGTTCATGTCCTCTGG
Organism: uncultured Pirellulales bacterium; assembly: GCA_964494325.1. Taxonomy (GTDB): domain Bacteria; phylum Planctomycetota; class Phycisphaerae; order Sedimentisphaerales; family Anaerobacaceae; genus JAIPFM01. The sequence goes on along the minus strand of CAZBTJ010000011.1, from coordinate 33,410 downwards.
CACGTACAATAAATCGAGCGATACGTCTGGATGCCCGATCCTGGCCAAACTCGAAAATCAAATCTGCCAGACTCGTTTCATCCATACCATTTACTATATCGGCAGCAGAGGTCTCTAAGCTTCTGTCAATTCTCATATCTAATGGCATATCTTCTTGAAAACTTATACCTATTTTTAAATCTAACAGTTGATCAGAAGAATATCCCAGATCTGCGAGTATAAAATCCACCCGTTCAATGCCATGAGAAAGTAAAGCCTCCCGAATGCCCGAAAAATTGGAATGAATCAAAAGAACCCGACAATCGAGACCTTTGAGGCGTTGACTGGACCGCGCTAGTGCGTTTTCATCCACGTCAAACCCAATGAGTGTACCATCCTGCCCGAGTTGTTCACCAAACAGGAGGCTATGACCTCCCTGTCCTATGGTTGCATCAACCACAATGCCATTCCTTGGCACAACCACCTGTTCAGTTAATGTATCTGCCAAAACTGGAATGTGTTCAACCGTGAATTCACAGCCAGTTTTTTTATTGCGTTCGTTCTCTGCCTGATTCAACACATTCACTCAATCAGCTAGCCCACAGCCAGCGCCCTTGCCTGTAAAAACATCTGCTCTGCCATGGGGGAAAAACTAATGCCGGCGAAGCAATCATCCAACTTTTGAACATGCCCCAAACGATCCTTCAACATCTCAAGAGACTCCATGGCCTTGGTATCCACAGGCCTGGCCCCTTTTAATGAATCGCTGACTATGTGACAATGATCCCAATCCATTCCTATCATATTGCCTCCATCAGACTATCGTGTTTAGGATTCTTCATTTTGTTTTTGCAATACACAACGCCTCGCCTGAGACATTTGTCTCTGATATTGAGTCATGTGATCGGAAACATAACGTTCCCAATCTTCATCATTCCACAACTCAATATGATCTCGAACGCCAATCATGGTGATCTGAGTCTTTAGCCCTGCTCGCTTACGAAGCCTATCGTTGAGCAGGAGCCGTCCTTGACTATCCAGCTCAACGCGACTTGCAAAGGCAAAGCTAATCCGTTCAAATGCAACTGCCTCATCTGCGGCACCCGCATCTGGCGCCATTGCATTAGAAATACGCTCAAAGTACTTTTCCGGATACAAACACAAAATACCATTTGCACCCATCACAAGATAAAAATTACTGCCATGCGCGTCAGCGTCGATCTGGGAACGCAGCTTGTTAGAAACAAGCACACGACCCTTCCCATCAACAACATGTTGGTATTCTCCTGTCAGTAGCAGCATGGCCAAAGCATCCACTTAACTATTAGTATGTGGGCAAGTTTACCACTTTCCACCACTTTGTCAATACTCTCACCCACAAATACTCTGCATTTTATACACAATTTGGGTTACCGGACGCCAAATCGGTTAAAAACAACTGCCATCACCCCCCACTCACACCCACCTGACCTAACGACTTTGGCAGAGTTTCTTCCGGTTATGGCCTCACAAATGCGGTACACCCCGCTTGACGACCTGCAGTCTTTGTACGTATACTTCGGCAGCCATCGGCGCGGACAAGTCTGCAACAAAAGGCCCTGACTTCGGATTCGACATTGAGAAAGGTCAATCAACAGCCTTTCGATCTGAGAATAAGCAAAGGGCTAAAGAGGTCCTAGCATTGTGTCGCCCAACATCAAGCCGCACCACGAAATTGTAGAATCTTAGAACACATAACAGCCCCATGAATCTATCAATTGGGAATCGAGAGGAATTGTATCAATATAGAATCAAACCAAAAGTAATAAGGAGAGCACGAAAATGACCGGACACTGCGAAGATTGTGCTTATTGGATACTCGTCAATAATGACACAGGTGAATGTCACTGCAAAGCGCCATTGCCATACCTCCATCATCCAAAAGTAGAGACGTCACGCAAGGTAACCAGGTGGCCGCTCACAAAACAGGACGAAATTTGTGGCGAATTCAAAGAAATCGCACACATTGGGAGGCTAGGAGGATAGATTAAGGGAGCAAAAAAGACGAGCGGGTGAGGACCAAAGTGCCCTTAATAACTCATGCTAAGTTCCCAGCGATGAAAGGCTGAACCGTCTGAATACTGAGAGTCAAAGTTCAAACTTGTAGATTTGAGAAGTGATGAAATAAAAGAGGCTTGCCAACCTGTGGCAAGCCTTGTCAAAACAGCGGGTGGCGGGAATCGAACCCGCATGACCAGCTTGGAAGGCTGCGTCCCTACCATCACTAACCAGCTTAATAACAACGACTTAGAACCCACTCGAAACATCGGTATGCCCAAAAGTATGCCCAGCGTACACGAAAATGACACAGAATCAGAGCTTTCTGATACCAGCGTCCCTTCACCAGATATCATTGTACTAGCTGACCTTTTGGCCACCCTGCCCGACTCAGACCGGGCCGGCATCATTGCAGATCTGCCCCAGGATCAGAGGTTGGCTATTGCCCGGCTGCTGGCAACCAGGATAGCAGGGGCTGGCCCACCTGAAGGCGGTTAACATGGGGCCATGGAAACCCGCGGACACGGTCGCGCTCGAGAGGGGCTGAGAATATGCTCATCAAAGACATCAAGCAAAATGCGGTATACACCAACGGGACGAATGAGCGAAAGACTCAGAAGATCCTGCAAAATGGTACGGTCAGATACCAAGTCGTCAAGAAGGATGGACCCGGCCAGGGCAGGCTTGGTGGTTTCTACAGTTGCGGCATACAAACCTTTGCTTCGTGGGCCCGGTCTGAAGTTAGGGCTTAGCCTTCCTCCCCTCGGGTGTTTCCGCCGTTTTTGTTGATCATGCCTGCACATGTCATACGTCTAATCAGACGCCCAAGTGCTGGGCCCGGGCGAAACGATCGGCCGGGCGGTAGGATCGCACAGCCCCCCCCCATCGGCCCCAACGTGATCTGCTGTGTGCTTCGCGAAAGGTGTTTAAAATCACAACTCAATTTCCAGACTTTCTTTGGCCGGCCAATGGCCAGCAATCCAACGCGTACAAGAACCTCCCAGGTGGCCGGGATGAGGCATTCTAAGGGGCGATCTCCCCCAAAACAGCTCATAGTACCCATCACAGCCCGTTTCCGGCAAAGCCCCATAATAATCTTGAGATTATCTAAAAGTCTGATCTAATTACGTTTATGCATTGGAGAGTGCAAGGACTTTTTCATTTCCTGTCTATGCCACATGGACGTGGTTTGTTGATGAGGCTATTGGCCTTGTTATGTGATGCTGTTCTGGTAAGAGAGAAAGAAGAATGAGAAGACAAAACACTATCCTGATTGTTCTGTTGGCTGTCCTTCCCCATGTATCATTTGCGGATCTATTCTATGACGATGGTGGAACCCACGCGCTTAGTCATACAGTTTATGAACCTGTAGCGGTAATGGACAACCTTGCTGGTCAATCAACCACGCTCAATTTCAGCGGCATAATCGATGCTGTTGGGGGCTTAGGGGTTTATGACACTAGCATAGTGAATGTTGATGGCGGTTCTGCGAATGGTGGGTTGACAGCGGCGAACAATAGCTTTGTCTCTGTCCTTAATGGAAGTTTTTCACAGGGAGTCCATGCTTATGGCGATAGCACAATAGAGTGGGCTGGAGGTTATGCCGGCGCTTTCTTTGCCTCTGGCGGCGGTCAGATAACGGCTACAGACGGGGTCTTTTCTGATATTGGAGTTGATAACTTCGGGCAGATTGATATTTCTGGAGGGCGACTTCATTACGGCTATATCTTAGCAACTCAAGGGGGGCAGATCACTATATCAGGTGCAGATCCAGATTATCCGGTAACAAGTAGACTCAGGGTCGGTTACGACGCAACAATAACACTCTATGGCAGTGATTTCTGGAGCAATCACAACGGTGGCACATTGGGCTATGGTGAATTAACGGGACCATCAGGCCATTTGACTGGCACGCTATTGAATGGCGTCACAGTTTCAAGTGACTATGAGGTCTTTGGCAATGGCAGAATTATTCTGGCTCCTGAACCAGAACCCGAGATTATCCCCACCCCCAGCGCCGTCCTGCTGGGCGGCCTGGGCCTGGCCGTTGCAGGTCATCGCCTCCGCAAACGCAAAACAACATAGTCTTTAAACTCCCCTGCGCTATCTCGCTTTTCCTCTCCCTCCCTCCGCGGCGCAGGGGATTTTTCATATTGCTTGTCTGACATGTCGTGGCTGATTGCCAGGCCGGTCCCTGGCATGGCTGTGGCTGTACGCGTCCCAAGCCTTGCATATCGACTGCTTAAATCCGCGAACCCACCTGCACCCATACCAGAGTACCCCTGGACACTATCGCGCCTTAGAGCTGGTCAAATGGCCCGTTCTGTGCATAGGGCGTTGCGTGACTGATACAAGGGATTGTCCGGGCCCGGGCTGGATTCGGACGCGGGCATGAGAAGGCATGGGCTCCAGTCCCGAGACCCGACCGGCCCCAAAGTGTCCGGCCAATATCTTGTGGAAAAGTGCGTTTTTCTTAAACTGAACTTACCACAGTTCTACAATCTGATTTATTCTCAAGATTGTCCCTGTGATCTCAGCCAAATTATTCTTGAGATTATCCCTTGTTCTTGAGATTCTCGCATTTGTAAAAGTTGTCAGGGCTTGGGGAAGGGGTAGTGGGTTAGAACCTCGAATCGGCTCAGCAGATCTTTTCGCCGTCCGAGACAAATCGATCGACGGTCTTGACGTTTGTGTGGGCCTCAATGGAGGACGCTATGCGATGATTGGATGGGGGTTGTGAGAGTCTACATATTGTAGTGTCAGTATTCTTAAGAATTACCCCTGGATAAACATCCAAATAAACATCCAAATAATCATAATCCCAGACAACACCACTACAATATACAAGAAAATCCAACCAGCGGTCTCAAATGTTTTGCCAGGTGTCAGTTGCTGCAGTATTTCGCCAACTGCACTATCCACCCTGGAAATGCGTTCAGCGCTGCGTCCTGCTCGCTTGTCCAGAAGCTCCTGAAGCTGCTTTCGTACTGTGGGGTCAGTAGTCCTCGCGATTTCCTCTTCGAGTTTCCTTCTACTGGTCATATTAGATCCCTCAAAATCTGTTCCAGAATCCTCAATGTATACACAGATATACTCCCACGTTCCAGGCAATTAATCAAGGCAATTTCTGGCAGTCGTTGACACCACGCGGCAATCGTGTAGCATAGAAGGCGATCACAGGTTGGCCCTGCTGCCGGGGCTCTTTTCCGTTTAGGTGCGTACACTATGATTAATGACAGCGAACTGCGAGACTTGGCATGGGCCATAAAAGATCTATTGCGCCTGAAAAACACCAGAGACACGTTCTTGAACCAGCTCAAGAGTTTTAAGAAATGGAACGATCAGTGGGACGAACGACAGCGGCTTGAGATCAAGTATAGGAATCATCGGGACAGGCAGATGGATGAATGTAGGGATCAGTGGCACAGACTTGTGGCCAAACACAGGAGCTGTCTGAGCGATGAACAGCGTAAAAAAATCATCAACGATGAGTGCGCAAAGTCGGTCTTGGGACGTAAGAGATGGGGCACTCTGACCGATGGCCAGCGTGAGGAAATCATCAAAGATGAGCTTGCAGAATCGGTCTTGGGGCTTAAGAGATGGGACACGCTGGACGATGAAAGCTTGATGGAGATCTTTAGGCCTTTGTCTTTATGTCCATCTCCCCGAAGTTCCAGTCCATGGCAGGACTGCAGGTATGAAGTTGAAAAAGGCACGCATGATGATAATTATTGGGACAATTGGAAGGAGTTTTATCCAGGGCCAGGCTTGTCGCCATCTCAGAAGATTTGCCTGTACTATGTGCGTCTGAGTATCCTGCATGATAAGCGGTTTAAAGACGATCCCGATTTTACCCCCCTCACCCGTGGCATCCTAGATGGAGGCCATCGCATTGAGCTCGAAAACACTTGGAAAGTCATGCGCAAGGACCCGGAGTGGTGTTACCGTCTTAAGGAGACCCTTGAGGCTGTGCGGACTGATTTGGTTGAGTTGCTGAAGACAGAAAACAAGGAATCAACCGATGCCGATACATCCGCAGAGCTTTTAACGAAGGCCAAACTTGCATCAAGAAAGGGCCGATCCAAAAAGAATGATCGTGGCCGCCCTAGAGTTTCAGACGATCGCGTAGAAGTTGAACGTCGCCGGAATCTAAAAAGCAAATGGGAACAGTATCAAAGTGTCGGCCTAAAAGACGCCAGCAAACCTCAATTCTGCTTAGACAAAGGCATCTCGGTTGCATACTTGAACGATAGTGTTCTGCGTTGGTGTCGTGAACACCCAGAATAGCAGAGCACGCGGTAATAATTCCTCTGGTTTTTTACCGTGTAAGAAACAAAACATCTGTCACAACATTTTTTCCCATGTCAACTCTTGGCCATTTCTGACCTTGCGCCAACACTTCATTTTATTTGCACGGTAAATATTCGCCCCTCATTTCTTACCACCGAACGCATGGTCCAATCAAGTCAGTTCGATGCATCGTGCATCGTGAATAACTTGAACCGCCTTTGGGAGCAAACGAAATGACAACCGAAGAACAACTGTTGACAGTGAAACAACTCGAAAGAATCACAAATCGGGACGAACGAAGTCTGTGGAGAGACAATGATGCCGCCAAAATACCCGCTCCAGTTAGAATCGGTCGGTCTGTTCGGTGGCGAAAGAGCGACATCCTCCTTTGGATAGAGCTTGGCTGCCCTGACAGGGCCGAGTTCGAATCGCGGAGGGAGTTCTCGCATGCATCCTGAAAACAAAAAAGGCCACCGGCCGGACCAGGGCAACAGCAGCCATAAAGAAGTGCATCAAGCATATTCCCCTGCTGCTTATTTGTCAAGACTTCAAGAACTTGTAGTGAGCCTCCTAATCATGGCCCAGAGTGCAAACTTGGACACCAACGATCACGCCGTGGCATGGAGCTGGTTCGACCAGACGCTGCGCCGACTGGTGGAGGTGAGGCATGGGATCTGAGCAGCCAAATGACATCAAAAGTCGAATTACTCATGCCATCGGGGACTACCAACGCAAACGGAGTAAGCGCTCGAGGCAAAAGCCCAGAAAGCCAAAATCTAAATGAGGGATTATCGTTCATTTCTTGAGGCCGTGTTCATGTCTATGGACATCGTGGAGTTCCGCTTGATTCGAGAGAGGCAGGTAAAGAAGCACTGGGCATATGCTCGGGATTGCCCCCCTCTTGAATCGAGACTCCATGAGCGGAATCAACAGGGTTGGAATGTCTACTGTGGCCCCAATCCGCGCACAGAATTTGGCAAGTCCAGTGACGCCAATGTCAAACTGGCCCGCTGGCTGTTCGCTGACTTCGACCATATCGAGCCAGGCGACGGTTGCGGACGCTGGGAGTTCATCTCGGATCGGATCCACCGGGCCGGGCTTGATATGCCTGATGTGGTGGTATCCTCTGGAAATGGTCTGCATTGCTACTGGCGATTGTCCGAGCCATTAACAGACCTTGACCACTGGCGAGACGTTCAAGAGAGGTTGATTACTACCCTGGATAGTGACACAACAATCAAGAATCCCGAGCGAATCATGAGAGTACCAGGATTCAAAAACATGAAAGACGCAGGCAGTCCCAAGGACTGCTTTATCATACTGGAGCATAAGACCAATGATTGAGATTGACAAATTTGAAGAGAAGCTAAAATCTAAGGATGCGGACAATGATACCCAAGCTCCCTCAGAAAAAGCACAGGATCAGCCTAAGAAGCATACAGGCCGGGCGTTGTCAGATGCGGAAATCGCAGTCAAGTGCCTTGATTATCTTGCGCCATGGCGAGCGGATGATTACCAGGGCGGGGCATGGCTTGATACTGGCATGGCACTGCATAGCGCTGGTGTGCCCTGTGATGTTTGGGACCATTGGTCACAACAGAGTGACAAATACAAGCCTGGTGAATGTGCAAAAAGGTGGAAGTCCTTTGGCAAGCGTGATGGACGCAAGGTTACAATCGCAAGTCTGATAGACTGGGCTGCAAAAGATGCCGGCCTAACACGGGCTGAGTTGATGCAGAGGATTAATCCGAGCCACAAATCCAAATCTAATGATGGCAAATCATCGCACGTATCTGCGAAGACGCACATGCCTCCCACGATTATACCCTGGCGCCCATTCCCGACTGACATCCTTCCTGAGCCCATACGGTCTTTCGTCAAGCAGGTAGCCCGGGCCACGGGCTGTGACGAGTCCTTTGTTGCACTTCCCATATTGGCGGGTCTGGCGTCTGCCATCGGCAACACTTGCCGCATACAACTAAAAAGAGGGTGGTCTGAGCCTGCGATTGTGTGGACGGCTATTGTGGGCGATTCAGGGACCCTCAAGAGTCCACCTCTGGAAATCGCACTGCGACCTATTCGAAAACGTCAACATGAGGCCATGCGACTCTATGAGTCAGAAAGAGAACGCTATGAGAATGAGTCGATGCGATGGGAGAAAACCCGGGACCAATGGAAAAGGAAAAATGACAACAATGATCCACCTCAAAGACCGGAGGAACCAACGCCCGAACGCTACTGGTGTGATGATACGACCATGGAGGCTTTAGGAGTCCTTCTCAAACAAAATCCACGCGGACTGTTACTCATACGCGATGAACTGAGCGGATGGCTGGGAGGATTTGATCGCTATAACCAGGGCAAAGGTGGCGATGTGGCTAAATGGCTTGAGATGCACGGTGGACGGTCAATTGTGGTGGACCGGAAGAGCGGCAACAGCCGAACACTTTACATTCCACAGGCCGCGGTAAGCGTGACTGGCGGCATCCAGCCGGCAACGCTTGCTCGTGCGCTTGGTACGGCGTATCGCGAAAATGGGTTGGCTGCACGTCTTCTATTCGCGTGTCCACCTCGCCGCCCAAAACGGTGGACTGAGGCAGATATTTCACCCGAGATCGAGCAATCTGTGGCCATGGTTTTTGACAGGCTCTTTTCATTGACCCCTGATGTGGACGATAGCGGTGAGCCCCAGGCCACTTTTTACCCTTTGTCTGAGGATGGGAAAACCGCATGGATCGAGTTCTATAATGCCCATGCTCAGGAACAGGCTGAACTGAGTGGCGACCTGTCGGCAGTGTGGTCAAAACTGGAGGGCTATGCGGCTCGATTCGCGTTGGTCATACATTTGGTGTCCCAGGCTTCAGGGGATTTCCACATAGACACTAGAGATCCCATTGGCGCGGACAGTGTCCTTGCAGGTGTTGCCCTGTCTCGATGGTTCGGCAATGAAGCTCGCCGCGTGTATGCCTTCCTGAGCGAGACGGGTGAGGAGCGTGATAATCGCCGACTTGTTGAACTGATTCAGCGAAAGGAAGGTTCTGTCGGTTCTGTCAGTGTCAGAGACTGGCAGCGGATGAGATCACATCCCACTGCAGATGTGGCACGGACTGAACTAGATAACCTGGTGAAATCGGGCTTGGGCCAATGGAAAAACCAGAGTCCGGGCCCCCAGGGAGGGAGACCGTCAGACGTATTCCAATTGAGCGTTGAACACTCTGACAATACTGACAATTGACAAAACCCCCCGCGAAGGTGGCAAGAATCGGGGTTTTGTCAGTGTCAGTTCTGTCAAGCAATTGACCAGGGATAGGCAGAGCAACGGGCAACAAATGACCTTTTTGAAAGAACCGATCATTTAACCATTGACGCCCGACAACTACGGTAGTATTGTTAAGAATATGGTTACTGAAATGCTTCGAGAAATGATAAAGACTTGCGGCAAGACTCAATATCGGATTGCTGCGGATAGTGGTGTTGATAAGGCTGCACTGTGCCGCTTCCTTCATGGCGGATCGTGCAAGGCTGAGACGATCGACAAGCTCTTTGAGTATTTTGGTCTCACAGTCGTTGAATCAAAGAAAGCCAAGAGGTAAATAATGGCAACACTCTACAAACAACGAAAACACAAATCCATCCCCGAAAACGCTGAAATCGTTCGACGCAGAAACAGCAAGGTGGCCCGCTGGGTCGATGGACGTGGCAATCGTCAAGAGGCCCCCCTGTCAGAGGATGGAACACAGATCATCCTGGAGACCGGGCCCTACTGGTGTAAATATAGAGACTACAATGGAATCATCAAGAGGCGCTCTACTGGATGCCTGGACAAGCAATGTGCAAACGAAAAGCTCAAGGATTGGGTTCTTGAGGATCAGCAGGTAGACTCCAAGCTGATAAGGCCAGAAGAAATTGATGCCAAGCAGCACGCTCAGAAGCCTATCAAGGATCACAGGGTGGATTATATTGAAGCCCTGAAGTACAAGACCACCAGGGGCAGACGCACGAGCCCTGCCCACGTGGACAACACCGAGCGCTGTTTGAAACGAATCATCAAGGAATGCAAGTTCACACGATTGATCGATATCGACAAGAACGCCGTGAAACGATGGATGAATCAGCAAGAGGACAAGGGGGAGATGTCTGGCCGGACGATCAATACCTACCGCGTGGCAATTGTCGCTTTCTGTCGGTGGGCTGTTCGTGAAGACCGGATGATAAACAACCCCTTGGAGGGGCTTGGCACGGCTGACGAGAGCGAGACCAGGCGAAATCGAAGAACATTGGCCACCAAAGACGTGGGCCTGCTTCTTTCTGTGGCTCGTACGCGCCCACTCATTGAGGCTCTGACAGTTCGTAAAGGACCACGAACGGGCCAGCTTACTGCTAAAGTTAAGCCAGAAGTGCGAAAACGCCTTACCCGGTTGGGGTATGAGAGATATTTGATTGACCTGACTATGCTCTACACAGGCCTTAGAAGGATTGAAATCGAGCGGCTTACAGTCTCGGATTTGCACTTGAATTGTGTGATCCCCTATATCGACCTGAAACGATCAACCACAAAAAATGCCGAAGAAAGCGAGATGCCCATTAGACGGGACCTCGCGCCCCTGCTTTCAGAATGGGTTGCCTCAAAACTACCAGGGGCCAAACTGTTTCACATCCCCCGAAAATATGTGACATCCTTGGATCATGACTTAGCCGCTGCTAAGATCGACAAAACAGATGAGAAGGGAAGAACATTTGACGTACACTGCTTCAGGCATCAATTCGCCACTGAATTACAGCACGCCGGTGTGTCCAGCCAGATGATTAAAACCCTCATGCGTCATTCTGAGGATTCTGTCACTGACCGATACCTCCACACCAATCTCAAAGAGAAATCAGGGGCCATAGAATTATTGCCTGACTACGTGGCCCTGGCAGAGCCAGCCATTGCACTGGCCACTGGCACGGATGATATCCCTCAACATGGTGATCTGATTGGTATGCCCAATATTATGCCCAGGCATGCCCAAAATCATGCCCAAAACCAGTCTTTACCTGACAACGCCTGTCAAGAACAGATAATTGATAGTGACACCGGCGAGTTCATAAGTGATGAAATAAAAGAGGCTTGCCAACCTCTGACAAGCCTAGACAAAACAGCGGGTGGCGGGAATCGAACCCGCATGACCAGCTTGGAAGGCTGGAGCTTTACCATTAAGCTACACCCGCATCAGCACTTGACTTTGATGGCCAATTGCCTGATGATGTTAAGTTTGTGATATTAAAGGACCGTATTCGATTAGTCAATAGGAAATTCAGATGACGATCCAAGACATGGCCAAAGCCGCGAAAAGCGCCTCGGTTTTGCTGGCTGCCCAGAAGACACAAAGGAAAAACGCGGCACTCAAACAGATCGCAGAGGCCCTACTCACACATAAAGAAGCCATCATCCAGGCAAATCAACAGGATTTTGATAAGGCTCAAGTTAACGAGCTCGCTGCCCCCCTGCTGAAACGGCTCAAGTTTGACAGCGCAAAAATCGAAGACGTCTGCCAAGGTATTGAAAGCCTTATCCAACTGAAAGATCCCTCTGGCCAGACGCTCTCCACCACCGAACTTGATGAAAACCTCGAACTCTACAGGGTCACCTGCCCTATTGGCGTAATTGGTGTTATTTTTGAATCACGTCCTGATGCCCTCGTGCAGATCTCAACCCTCTGCCTCAAAAGCGGCAATGCTGTAATGCTCAAGGGTGGTAGCGAAGCAGCCTGCACCAATAGAATCCTGACCAAGATCATCAACCAAGCCAGCCTGGAAGTGGGCATACCTGCGGGCTGGATTCAGTTGCTGGAGACTCGTGAAGATGTAGCGGACATCCTCGGGCTGGACGACGTCATTGACCTGATCATCCCAAGAGGATCCAACGAATTTGTCAAATACATCATGGACAATACTAATATCGCGGTTTTGGGTCACGCCGATGGCATCTGCCATGTGTTTGTAGAAAACGAAGCCAACCTGGATATGGCTGTAAGAATCGCGGTTGATTCTAAGTGCCAGTATGTGGCCGTGTGTAATGCGGCCGAAACACTACTGGTAGATAGGGACATTGCCGCCACATTTTTGCCCAGGGTTCAAGCTGCCCTGTCAGAAAAGGGCACGGAAATTCGAGGCTGTGCTGAAACCTGCAAGCTCATCAAAGCCATCCCTGCCCAGGACCAGGACTGGTCCACCGAATATCTGGACATGATTCTATCCATTAAAATAGTGGATGGTCTGCAAGAGGCTATAAACTTTGTCAATCAGTACGGTTCAGGCCACACAGACTGCATTGTGACTCAGAATAAGGAAAAGGCGGCCTTTTTCATGGATCTTGTGGACGCTGGTAATGTCTTCTGGAATTGCAGCACTCGATTTAGCGATGGTTTCAGATACGGCCTGGGTGCCGAAGTGGGGATTAGCACCAACAAAATTCACGCACGCGGCCCTGTTGGACTCGAGGGTCTGGTCATCTATAAATGGAAAATGATTGGCAACGGTCAGACTGTCACAGACTATTGCGGTAACCATGCCAAGCCCTTTACCCACAAAGACATGAACAAAGACTGCCCCCTATAGAGAGACTTCACATGCGGAATTTCAGTACTGCTAAACGCATTGTCATCAAGATCGGTACCAACACCTTGACCAAAAACAACGCCCTGGACAGTGAGTACATCCAGGCGATAGCCAAGCAGATCAAGGCTCTACACAATTCAAGCAAACAGGTTGTCCTTGTAAGCTCCGGAGCCATTGGCATGGGGGCGACACAACTGGCATTGAGTGAACCACCCAGAGACATCAAAATGCGACAGGCCTGCGCCGCCATTGGCCAGCCTCTACTCATGGCACAGTATAATACCGCCTTTGCCGGATGCGGTCTCACCACCAGCCAGGTCCTTGTCACAGCCGAAGTGCTGGATCACAGACAAACCTATCTGAACCTCCGTAACGCCATTGAAACACTGCTAAAACTCGACACCGTGCCAATTCTCAACGAAAATGACAGTGTCAGTACGGACGAAATCGGCACAGCCTTTGGTGATAATGACAAGCTCAGTGCCCTGGTGGCCAGCAAAATCGACGCAGATCTTCTGATTCTTCTGAGCGACATTGATGCATTGTATGATCAAGATCCCAGGATTAATCCAGAGGCCAAGCCCATTGAGACAGTGGTGGAGATTACAGACGACATTATTCAGACTGCGGGAAGTAAGGGGAGCCAGTTTGGCACTGGCGGTATGAAAACAAAGATCAAGGCGGCTCAGATTGCGTCCGATGCAGGCTGTCGCATGGTTCTCACAAACGGTCGCATCCCTGATGTCATTCAGGGCATTATTGAGGGTAAGGCCATAGGCACGATATTCCTGCCCAGGAGACGACTCAGCAATCGGGCTCGATGGATCTTGCACAGCAGCGCCTGTGGCATCATTCATGTTGATCAAGGTGCCTTGCGTGCCATTGAAAACCACAAAAGCTTGCTCCCCAGCGGAGTGGTATCTGTGGAAGGCATATTTGACTCTGGAAATGTCATTGCGATCAATAAACATGCCAAAGCCATAACCAGCCTCAGCAGTACTCAATTGCTGCGTCTGATTGGCAAACACAGCACAGAAATCAAAAAGCTCTTCGGGCCCGATCAGCGTGACGTTGTCGCCATCCCTGAAGATATCGTGTTTATAGACATGTAGATAGAGACCAGGCTTGAGGCCTGCTTTTCTCGCTGCGCTCCAGTTATCAGTGTTAGGTGTTAGGTTGTTGAAACGCTGCGTGTTGCTTGTTGGTCGCTCTGCTGTAGTCCAAAATCTTGCTCCCCGTCCCCTAAACCCTGCCCCCTCATTTTTGTTTTTCCCTCTTTTGACAATTGACAACCCTTGAGGAATAAGCCATAATCCCTTTTTTACGCCGGAGTGGCGGAATTGGCAGACGCGCGGGATTCAAAATCCCGTCCTGGCAACAGGGTGAGGGTTCAAGTCCCTCCTCCGGCATTCACTCATTATTCGCCAAGACCTTGTCTTCCCCGCAGAACCATAAATCAATGGGAGTCATGATGACAAATAACGTAGATCTCAGAAGCGATACCGTCACACTGCCTACGCCAGCCATGCGTGAAGCCATGGCCAAAGCTGAACTGGGTGATGATGTGTTTGGGGAAGACCCGACCACGGTCCAACTGGAGCAGAAAGTTGCTGCTTTGCTGGGTAAGGAAGTCGGTTTGCTCGTGCCCAGCGGCACCATGGCCAATCTTATTGCCGTCCTCACCCATTGCGGCCGAGGCGACGAAGTCATCCTGGGCAATCGATCCCATACCTTCTTATATGAAGCGGGCGGCATTGCGGCACTAGGCAGTGTGCATCCAAACGCCCTGCCCAATAATGAGGACGGCACACTGAATCTGCAAGGCATGGCATCGGCAATTCGAACGGATAATGTTCACTTCCCCAGAACGCGGCTCATTTGCCTTGAGAACACGCAAAATCAATGTGGAGGACGTGTGCTGCGTCCTGAATACATGACCAAGGCAAAACAATTGGCCGACGCCCATGGGCTCAAGATTCACCTGGACGGTGCGCGTCTGCTGAATGCGGCTGTCGCCTTGGGTGTCTCAGCTGAGACCCTCGCCATGGAAGTGGATTCTGTGAGTATCTGTCTTTCAAAGGGCTTGGCTGCGCCCGTAGGATCAGTGTTGGCCGGCAAAGCGACATTTATTCACGAGGCCAGGCGGGCGCGTAAGCTTCTGGGCGGAGGGATGCGTCAATGCGGCATCATCGCAAGCGGCGGTATTGTGGCCCTGGATGAAATGGTAGAACGCCTGTCAGACGATCATACCCTGGCGCAAAACCTGGCAGAGGGTATTTCTCAGATAAACGGACTCTCGATCCGACCAGAACATGTGGAGACCAATATCGTGTTCTTCGAGGTCACGCATGACCACATCACGGCGTCTCAAATCGCCAGTGAACTGGGCAAGCTGGGGATTCAGATCCTTGCGCTGGGGCCAAACCGTTTGCGTGCAGTAACTCATTTTGGCATAAAACAACAGGACATCACCCAAACCTTAACTGGCCTGAAGAAAGTCATGATCTAGGATTACCAAGCCATCTGGAGGAAGCAATGATGAAAAAGAAGGCATTTACATTGATAGAGCTCCTTGTTGTCATCGCTATTATTGCAGTCCTAATGGGTATACTCATGCCAGCTCTCAGAAAAGTCCGGGAACAGGCCAAGCAAAAATCCTGCGCTACTCGTATACGCCAGCATGTACTTGCCCTGCATATGTATGCAGATGACAACAATGGAAAATTTGCGCTACCGGACGACGGGGGGTATTGGCTCTGGGACTTAAAAATTAACACCGTTAATTTTATGCTCAGAACCGGTTTAACACCAGATATGTTCTATTGCCCCTCCAATGACAATCAGCAGAAGCATCAAGACCTCTATTGGGAATTCAATGGTGAATTTGACGGTAAACAATTTACCAGCGGTAGCTATATAGTCTCAGGCTACTGTTATTTGCTTGAAACCGCAAAGGCGCCTTATCGGCCAGGCATTCCCAATCCAGAAAGAAAAACAGGACCAAAATCTTGGGTTAAAACCAACCGGGACAAAAATCCGAGTCAAAAGGAACTGGTCATTGATGCCACATTGGGGCAACCCGAAGGCGCTGCTGGATCTAGAAAAGAGTACAATTTTGGGCTGATCAGTGTGGGCGGTATGTTTGGCGGCGAGAAGATCTATGACCGAACCAGCCATCTAAAAGATGATTACACACCTTTGGGGGGTAACATTGGATTCCTTGACTCTCATGTGTCTTGGCGATCATGGGAAAAAATGGAAAAACGCTACAACGAGAGTCCTGCATTCTTCTGGTAGGCAACCAAATTGCCTCCTCCTTTTTGCCCATCTGAAACAAAAATGAAGCAAAACGGTTCTTCCTTTTACTGTAACCCGTAAACTTAGAACCTTGAAGCACGCCTATTTTCTCTTTGTGAATGGACCAGACCATGTTATTCTTATGCATCAAAAAAAACAGATCTTTGGAAAGGCAGTAAGCCATGCAATGCCATGAAATAGACTATGACATCATTGGACACGATCTTCAAATCGTCGAAATTGAACTGGATCCACACGAAACCGTGGTGGCTGAAGCCGGTGCCATGAATTACATGGACGAAGGCATCAGTTTTGAGGCCAAGATGGGTGATGGCTCCAATCCGTCCGAAGGGATCATGGGCAAACTTCTCAATGTCGGAAAACGTGTGCTCACAGGCGAGTCTATTTTTATGACTCATTTCACCAATTCAGGCCCTGGCAAGCAGAGAGTCGCTTTTGCCGCGCCCTATCCAGGCCAGATTATACCTATCAACATGGCCCAGATCGGTGGCACACTACTCTGTCAAAAAGACGCATTTTTGTGTGCGGCCATGGGTACGCATGTCAGCATTGCATTCACACAAAAGCTTGGCAGCGGCTTTTTTGGGGGCGAAGGCTTTATCCTGCAAAAGCTCCAGGGTGACGGTATGGCCTTTGTCCACGCAGGCGGCACAGTGATCAAGAAAGAGCTTCATGGCGAGACTTTGCGTGTGGACACAGGCTGCATTGTGGGCTTCACAGGTCATATTGACTACAGCATTCAGCGGGCCGGGAATCTCAAAAGTATGTTCTTTGGCGGTGAGGGCCTCTTCCTGGCCACACTCCAAGGCACAGGCACTGTGTATCTCCAAAGCCTGCCCTTCTCACGTATGTGCGACCGCATCCTCGCCCATGCCCCCAGAGCAGGTGGCAGACGCACTGGTGAAGGCTCGGTACTCGGCACCATAGGCGGTCTTATTGACGGCCACTAAACTTGACACACGATTCTTAAACAACCACACTCCGGAGACATATATGGCCTTGAAAACAGCCGCAAATAAAACCAAACCAACCAGCCCCTGGCCCATTGCCATTGCTTTAGCCATCGCAGTGTTGATTATGCAAAGCCTGGTCACAGTCATCTGGTCCAACACGCGTCCCAAAGCCATTTCTCTTCAAGACTACAATGACCTGCAGACCGATCTCACAGGTCAAATCGAAGCTCAGAAAGTCACTTTGGCAGATAGGGCCAGAAAGGTACAGTCCGCCCAATTACAGAAAAAACGCCTTGAGCAAAACAATGCCCAGCTCCAGCAAAAAGCCTCCAAGCTTCTGGCCCTGGAACAACTCCCAGCCCAGGTACGAGGTATCACAACCTCTCAATGCATCAGCAAAATCCAGACACTTTGTGACGCCAGCCAGAAAGTCAATCAGGACAACGTGGGTGCCCTACTCGCCGTGCTCGTACAAATCCAGAAAAATGGCGTCATCAACACAGCCCTGGACGCAAAAACTGCATCCAGAAAAACGCTTTATCGCCAAATCCAGACCATACTCAATCAAATTGACGCCTACGCAGGTCCCATCCGATCAGACAGGGCAAGCACCGTGGCAGCTGTCAAGGCCTATCAAACCCAGAAAAAACTCAAGGTAGACGGTAAGATAGGTATCAATACGTTCATGACCATGGTCCAATCGTTTCAAGCCAAACGCCTGGGATAAGCACCAAGAACAAATAACGAATGACCAATAACGAACAACCAATGACTATCTTTCCTGCACGGGCCAAAATACCCAGTCACCCTGCGAACCATACTTTCGAATCTCTCCCTTGGCATTTGTAGCAAGCACACCTCCGTCATCCCTGAGGTCTTCACCCCAGCTGTACAATACAAAGTCTGTGTCCGACTTGCGTTGATAAGTCAGAGGCCCATCAGAATAGAAATCTCTGGGCAACGTCTTCATCAATCCTTCAGTCACCAAGGCCTTCAAGGTCTCAGGCAACACGCCATGCCGCGTTTGGTATCGCTTGATAGCAATCACTGTCAATGTGGCCTGTATATGAGTCTTCAAACGCCACGCCTGGTCTCCAACCCTCTCAAGAGAGGGCTTAATCATTTCTGTGTATATCGTCGATATTTCAGTATTGCTGAGTGCATAGCCTTGATTCTGACACTCCCAGGGTGTGACTGTCTGCCATTGACACAAATCCTCATAAAGCCCATCAATATGCTCGACCACCTGCTTGCGATCTGGATAATTAAGCAACAACAGGTTTTTCCACCAGTCCCCGGGGAAGCCCCCCCAAAAAAAAACAGCGGGCGCCAAAGCACGGCCATTACCCTGCCCATCATCTGTAAACCCGGACTGAATCATATCCATCACCAGGGCTTTTTCTGCCATTAGATCGAGCCATGGATCGTCCCATTCAAATAGGTCTTCCAGAGCAGAATACGCCTCTGTCAACACGCGTTCATTCACATCCACATCGTGCAGCACAAACAGGACTGAAGCATTGCCCAGCGAAGAAATCGCCACACCCATCAACTGCTCAATCAACAGCCCCTTGCCTGTGACAAGCTGACCAAGACGTGTGATTGCCAGGGCATCAGCCAGGGCTGGACCTGCTTTGCCCTGAGCGCAATGCCACTGCATCTGGCGCTTCATCGCAAAAGATAACTCCCGATACTTAGGTAGTTTTGGCATCACCTGTTCGACAAGATAAGTGGACAATTCGACATTTTTCAACAGGCGTCGCGCTGACATAATTTTGGCCCCTGTATCTCCAAGTCCCACAGGTACAGGGTCATACTGTCGCCAATAATGATCTTTTTGAACGGCCAGTCGCAGCTGGTCCAGAGCTGATTGATTCTGTGTCAGATAGGTCTCCACATTTTGTCGCTGCATATCATTCATATCTCGATACAGCGGATACAACCAAAGATCCTTTGGGCTTGGCCCCAACAAGGCAATCGCTTGTTCAATACCGGGCAATGCATTTAAGCTGTCTTCATGGCCCTGTTTCACGACCTCATTAAGCTGAGCAATGGTATCGACCTTGATGGTCGGACTACCAATATACAGGCGGCTCAGGCAGAAGATAAAATATAACACACACAAACCAGCCATCTGGCACGTTCGAATCATTAGCCTGGCCCAAACAGGTCGACAGCGTTTTTTGGCCCGTCGGATTAGCATGCCCAAGACTTTGCCGTCGCCAAACTCCTCAATCAATTGCTTCGCCCGATCTCTCTGCTCTTCTCCCGTACCACAGTCAGCCAAGGCATCCTCAAAATGGGCCTCTAATTCAGCACGCACATCAGCACGCACCTTTTTTCGGTATCGCATCTTTTTGATCACAAAATCTATGGTCTCCTGCACAATCGCGGGGATCGAATTGATATCTTTCTTCTCCATATCTCATTCTCCCTGTAGGGTGGGGCCATGCCCCACCAATATAAACAGCGTGGGGCATAGCCCCACCTACTTTACGCCAATGAAAACACCCCGCCAAAGATCAGATCCAACCCTGTCACCAAATGCTGGAGTTGATCCTTCTGCTTGGCCAGTTCCCTTTTGCCTTTGCTGGTAATGGAATAATATCGCCGCTTGCGTCCGGATTCAGCCGTCTGCCACTCGGTGGATACCAGCTTCTTGGCCTCCAGGTTGTACAGCAAGGGATACAAGGTCCCCTTACCCAACGACAATACGTCATTACTCCGCGTCTCAATGGTCTGACACAATTCATACCCATACATTTGCCCACGAGACAAAATCTCCAGCACCACCACAGGAGCAATCCCTTTTAACAACTGACTTTCAAATTTCATAAGAACCTCCGATTCAGTTTTCGGTACACCTAACACCTAACACCTAACACCTAACACCTAACACTGTTAGTTTGCATTACATACTATGCCTTGTCAACCTTTTTTTTCCTCGACAACAAATTCTGCATGCTTACAATCAGTGCAATGAACCTATTCGTATCTATTGCCGTACCTGTGTTAATAATATCAGGAGCATTGAGACCTATGTCCACAACAGATTTTTCCCAGTCGATAAATCCTGTACGCGCTCATAAATCGGTCCAACGCTCTTCTCTGGCAGGCACCTGGTACACTGACAATGCAGATGACCTCAGAAGCCAGATCCGGTCATTTCTGGACTCAGCTGAAACCACACCCAAAGAGAACATCATTGCCCTTATTCTGCCCCACGCTGGGTATGCCTATTCAGGACGCACCGCAGCCAAAGCCATCAAAGCCCTGAGCAAGCCCTATAAACGCGTGATCGTCATTGGCCCAAGTCACAGGGTGGCCATGCCGGAAATCTTGAGTCTGCCCCGCGTCAGTCACTATGAAACGCCGCTGGGCCAGGTGCCTCTGGATACCGAATTAATCAACAAGCTACTGACCTACGATTCGGTGTTCCAGAGTTTGCCCATAGCACACAAAGACGAACATAGTGTCCAGATTGAGTTGCCCCTGCTTCAAACGCATTTAGGACCATTTCAATTCGTCCCCATTGTGGTGGGCCAGTGCACAGAGGCCACCCTGGTCAAGGCCGCTGCCATTCTAAAAAGTGTGGTCAGTGATGACACCCTGGTCATTGTGAGCACTGATTTCACGCATTATGGCCCTCGCTTTGATTATGTCCCCTTCACTGACAATATCCCCGATCAGCTCAAGACGCTGGACATGGACGCTTTTGACATAATCAAGACCCTGAACACGCGGGCCTTTTTGACCCATATTGAAGAGACT
Organism: uncultured Pirellulales bacterium; assembly: GCA_964494325.1. Lineage (GTDB taxonomy): Bacteria > Planctomycetota > Phycisphaerae > Sedimentisphaerales > Anaerobacaceae > JAIPFM01. The sequence goes on along the minus strand of CAZBTJ010000011.1, from coordinate 12,462 downwards.
GGTGCCACCCTCTGTGGGCAATCCAGCATTGCCATCCTGCTATCCATGCTGGATTCTGCCACACAATCTCATTTGATTGACTATACGACCAGCGGCGCGTTGACCAACGATTACGACAATTCCGTCAGCTATGTCTCGGCTTGCTTCACGGGTCAATGGGCAGCCGTGCCCTATTCCCCCAAAACAGCTGTCACCAGTTCGGCACTGTCAGAACATGATCAACAAACCCTGCTGGCCCTGGCCAGACAAACCATCGTCCATTATCTCACGCACCACAGAGCCCCGACACCCGAGGATCTAGGCATACAAATCACGAGCCCCATACAAAACAAACGCGCCGCCTTTGTAACATTAAAAAAACACGGCCAACTCAGGGGCTGTATTGGCGACATAATGCCCACGGTATCCCTGTATCAATCCATCATCAATAATGCCATTCATGCAGCCATACGTGACACACGATTCGAGCCCGTCACATCTGCGGAGGTAAAAGACCTGCACCTTGAAATCTCAGCCCTGACCGTACCCATACCTGTGGCTTCATACAAAGACATTCGCATTGGCGACGACGGTGTTATTCTTCAAAAAGACTCACACTCAGCCGTATTTCTACCCCAAGTGGCACCTGAACAGGGCTGGGACGTCAGACAAACACTCACACATTTAGCCCTGAAAGCTGGCCTGCCTTCAGACGCATGGCAAGAAAACGCCCGCTTCCTGGTTTTTCAAGCCGAAATTTTTAAGGAACGTGAATGAACCGGCGTTTCTGGATTACGGCTCTAATCTGTTGCCTGACTCACCTGGGACAGCTACCAAACACACAGCAGGCATATGCCCAATTGTCCCAGTCTGTGCCAACGATCGCATCAAACATCACGCCTGAAACACGCCACATAGCAGGGTTGGTCCTGTGCCAAAATGCCCTGGCCGAGCAGATTTTGGTCATCGGCAAAAACGAGGGACTCTGCAATACACTACTCCTGTCCCAAACCGTGCAGAACGTCACCTGGGCACACCCCATAGCAGGCCATGTCCAAACCCATCAACCTTCTATAAACGCAGACAAACGTCTAATCTACCATACCGGCACAGTCACATCACTTCTGGAAAGCCACACACAGACCTATGACATTATCATAGTCAATCTCTCTGGTCCCCTCACAGCAGGGTATCGTGACACCCTGTCACCAACCTTTCACACCTTGATCCAGGAAGCCCTCACACCCATAGGCCTGGTCGCCTTCAGTGCCCCTGGTTCAAGCACTAATTCACTCCCCCCGCACCACACGTTTCTGGCCAACACCCTGTACCAACGGCTCAATGCCCAGTTCCTCCAGGTTCTATTGGTGCCGGGAGACTCTCTATTTTTTCTCTGTGCCCAGATCAACTATATGACGGCCTATACACCCAGATTGGAAGTTCGATTTTCCCTGCTGGACCAGGCCGATGCCATATTGCCCCGCGAACTTCTCACCACAATATACGATCCTCAACTGACCATTGCTTTTCAGGCACAGCTTGAAAAGGTGAATTCCGACATCCCATTCACCCCCAGCCTGTACAGACTCCTACAGGGTGCGTATAAGCTCAATCTGAATCTACTCCCTTACTTAAACTCGGGCCCTGGTATCTAAGCATTCCAATTTTGATCGCAGCACTCCTGCGATTACTCTATGTGTTCACAAACCGCCCCAGAAAAAAGACACAGACCTCCTTAACGCCCACAAAACCTGCTGTCTGGGATATTACTCTAGTAATTAGATGTTCAGGCATCCTACTCTGGATCACAGTCCATCTGCTCTTTTACAATTCGCCAGAGATGCCTTGGCCATGGGGCACCCTGATACTAAGCCTGAGCCTGATAAGCAGCATCCTTCTGCTTCAATACGCCAGACACTGGTTTGCTGCGCTGTCCATCAAATACCCCTACTTCGCCTTGGTCCTTGGGCTCGTCCAGGGCTTTCTGCTGACAGCGGTTCTCTTCATTCCCTTATTCCAAATGCAGGCCACACTCTGGACAGTTTGCCTGTTTATCCTGGCGTGCCTTTGCCTCTGGGTTGTCCACAAGATACGAACAGCCCATCCTGGCCCCTTAACCACCAACCACGCCCTGTTTACACCCGCAGGGTATGCCCTGCTCAAGAACATCTTGCCTGCAAAAAAATATGGACGCTGTGAGTTTGATCTCACTGGCCGTGATCAACTGGATTGTATCTACTATGATCGATGCCGATACAAAAGCCCGCTCATCCCGGAACGCACAGAAGCCATTACCAAGAAAAAACCCAATGCCCTATCAAGGGGGATTCTTATCTGGATTCTAATCGCCCTTTCTCTCCTGATTTGGCCATTACTGCACAAAAACTCCGCCACACCCGATCCCAACACACCAGACGCTGTTGTGCTGACCCATTAAGTGCCTTGACGCAAAATTAATGAATAACAACGCAAAAAAACATTGCCTGAGATCGTTTCTAATGTCACCATGGTACTGATTGTCTCCATTGTTACATGAATTCCAGTAAAGGATAAAACATGAGATATAAATCCATGGCTGTAATGATTGTTGTTTTTGTCCTGGCGATACCATTTCAATTGCTGGCCAGCGAAGACAGCCTGTTTTTTAAAGACAGGTTACAGGCACTTACGCCAGACAACCTCTTCAAAACTGAGGGGTACTATAACTGGTGCACCTCCATCATCAAGGGCAAGGATGGACAATACCATTTGTTTTACTCCCGTTGGAAAAAGGTATACAAGTTTACCGGATGGTTGACACATTCAGAGATAGCACATGCCGTATCAAACACCGCTTCTGGTCCCTGGACCTACAAGGAAACAGCCCTCAAGGGTCGTGGCAAGGGACATTGGGATGCCATCACCGCACATAATCCCAAGATTAAATGCTTTGATGGAAAATACTATCTGTATTACTGCGCCACAAACCTGGGTGAAAAGGACTATACTGAACAAGAGCTGGTTCAGACGGCCCACACCGGCTACAGTCACCCGAACTGGAAAATCCTGCGTCCCAATCAAAGAACCGGGGTGGCTGTATCGGATCACTTGAATGGCCCCTGGCAAAAAATGGATAAACCTCTGATTGAACCGGCCGGGCCAATCACCACCTTGACGGTCAACCCGGCCATTGATCGCGGCGCAGATGGCACCTACTATCTGATCATCAAGGGAGACAAACCCAATGAAACGAGGTTTATTCGCAACCAGGCCATGGCGGTTTCCCAGACACCGACCGGACCGTTTGTCATACAGCCCAAGCCGGTGATCGATACGCTGGACACGGAAGACATGTCCCTGTGGTATGATACCCAACGGGAACGTTTCTACGGTGTGTTTCATGCCCATACATTTATCGGTATGGTGACATCGCCAGATGGCCTCCTTTGGAAAAAAGCCACGGAATATGCCCTGTTGCCCAAAGCCGTGCCCATGTTAAATGGTGACATTCTAAAACCCGACCGACTGGAGCGTCCCTTCATTTACCTGGAAGACGATCAGCCCCAGGTGCTCAGCCTGGCCGTTAAAAAGGGGGATGAGTCTTACTGCGTGTTCATTCCCATCAAGGAACACAAGATACCGGTGCCCAATCAACGCCAAATCGCCTGGCAGGAAGCAGAGATGGGCGTGGTGTTTCACTATGATCTGCACGTGTTTGACGGCAAAAAATACGGCCAGGGTGGAAACCGTGTCACGCCCATGCTAGATTATCAGATATTCAATCCCAAGCACCTGGATACAGATCAGTGGATCAAAGCAGCCAAGGCCGGAGGTGCCAGATTTGCCATCCTGACCGCCACGCATGAAACGGGCTTTGCCCTGTACCAGTCGGATGTCAATCCCTACTGTTTAAAGTCCGTGAAATGGCGTGACGGCAAGGGAGACATTGTCCGTGACTTTGTCAACTCCTGTCGTAAGTACGGGGTCAAACCAGGTATTTATGTCGGCATTCGCTGGAACTCTTTTTTTGGCGTACACGATTTCCAGGTCAATGGCGAAGGATCGTTCAGAGAAAACCGACAGCAGTGGTACAAAAGCATGTGCGAGGGCATGGTTAAGGAGATCTGCACGCGTTATGGCGAGTTGTTTGAGATCTGGTTCGATGGCGGTGCCGACCATCCAGATAACGGCGCACCGGATGTCCTGCCCATTGTCCAGCAATATCAGCCGAACTGTCTGTTTTATCACAACAAACAACTGGCCGAAGCCCGCTGGGGTGGATCGGAATCAGGGAACGTGAGCTATCCCTGCTGGTCAACATTTCCCTATTACTCCACCGGAGCCGGCGAGAGTGCGCATAAAGAGATCGCCAAAAATGAATTTGCTTTATTAAAGCGAGGCGACTCAACAGGCAAGTATTGGATGCCTGCCATGTCGGATGCGCCTTTGCGTGGATTCAATGGCAGACACGAATGGTTCTGGGAACCCGGTGATGAAAAGCACCTCTTCCCATTGAAAAACCTGATGACTATGTATTACAAATCCGTGGGCCGTAACTCTACCCTTATCATGGGATTAACACCCAATCCCGACGGCCTCCTACCAGAACCAGATGTACAACGACTCACAGAATGGGGCCAAAAAATCAACAAGATTTTTAGCCAACCTGTGGCATCAACTTCAGGCAAAGGTTCAATCCTGGAACTGCGGTTCGACAAAGAAGAACGCTTTGATCATGTGGTGATTCAAGAAGATATTCAACACGGCGAACGTGTGCGTGACTACACGCTGGAGATTCTGAATAACAAACAATGGCAGGCTCTGGAATCCGGCTCCAGTATCGGCCACAAACGTATTCACGTACTGCCATCACAAACAGCAGAGGGCGTACGTCTAATCATTAACAAATCAATTGCCACGCCCTTAATCAAAAAGCTGGCAGTTTATTAAGCAGCAGCGTCACGCATTTCAGGATATGGTACACACTTGACGGATCAGATCCCCGGCTTGTCGGAGGCAACCTCAATCCAATCGCGACCCTCTACAATGGACCGATCATCCTTGAGCAAACCACGGAAATAAAGACCCGAAGGGGTCTCGACAATCGGTGGTCTGCCCTGAATGAAGCGAGTTTTTTCATTGGCCCTGCGGGGCATTAATCAAGCCCAAGCCCGGACTGATTGACTTTTTTTTCAAATCAGACTTTTCTTTATTGCTTACTACTCCGTCTCGGAGTACTCTAGTGCTCAGTAGCTATTAATCTGTTTTAGTTTTATGGAGACACGCCCTATGAAACGCAAGTCTTTGGATGATTTAGGCCCCCTGCAACGCACCGTTTTGGACATGGTGTGGGAACTCGGAGAAGCCAGTGCCCATCAGATTAGAGATCGGCTGAATCAAACCAAGAACCTGGCCTACACCACAGTCCTGTCTGCCATGCAAAAGCTGGAAAAGGCCCATTGGCTGACACACCGGTCCGAGGGCAGAACCTACATCTATTCGGCCACCTTGACCCGTGACCAGGCCGGGGCGAAATCAGTCAAGGGATTTCTCAAACGCGTATTTGAAGGCGATACCCTGGCTGTATTCCAACATCTTATCCGGGAAAGCGACCTCAGTCCGGAAGAACTGGTAGAGCTTAAACAAATGATCCAAGCAAAAGAACGGGAGAGTGAATCATGACCGGAGAACTCAGTTTTGGGTTCCTGCTACTGCAAACCTCTTTGTGTTTGACCTTGGGGCTTTTGGGCAGCTATCTTTGGGCTCGCAAGCCAGCCAGGGGCCACCAGATCCTCTTGATCTGCATGGTAGCAGGTGTGGTTCTACCAGGTATGTATATGGGTGTCCAACATCTCGGCTTGGGCCAACTTCGAAACAACCCACCAGATCAGGGCAGGCATGCTGAGCAGCTTGTAGCCAGAACAACTTTTATTCCTGCCGAATCCCTGATGCTGCCTGTTGAATTCGAACCTGCCCCCGAAATCACACGCACCTTCGTCACACCAGTCAACCCTGTTGAAACCGAGAAGGTCCCTTTGTCTCCCATCCCATGGATCCTTGTAGGTATGGGAATCTGGGGCTCAATAAGTTGTCTGCTCTTAACACGATTGGCGATACAATTTGTTCTGGGCCTGCGTCTGATTCAAGGTCGTCAATCAGTTGAGGAAAACTCACTCACTTTGGCGCTTGTCACAGCTCAGAAACAGCTCAACTTCAATCAACCCGTGACGCTTTGTTGCAGCTCACAGATCAGTAGCCCGGTGATCTGGTGCTGGTTTAAAACACCCATTCTTCTGATACAGGACACTTCCCATCAAACGCAGCCATGCAAGGATTGGGTCGGCGTATTTTGCCATGAACTGGCCCATGCAAGACGGTTCGACCACATTACCAACCTATGGGCAGATCTGCTGTGCGCAGCCCTACCCTGGCACCCCCTGGTATGGTGGACACGCAAGCGTCTGATCCGTTTGAGCGAAGATGTATGTGATGACTGGGTACTGACTCAAGGACACGCCAGTACAAAATATGCAGAATCTCTATTGACACTTACCTCTCAAAAACAACTGGCATTCGTGCCAAGTATCGTTGGAAAGGATAGTACAATGAAAGCACGCATCCGTAGAATCATCAAGGGTCAAATAAGTAATCCCAGACCTGGCACAGGTTGGACATGTCTGTTGGTGACTATTGCCCTGTGCTCTATCGTGGGCATGGCGTTGGCTCAACCGCGACCTGAAGAAGAATTGCGAGCCATGGGAGAAACGAAGGCCAGGCAAGAATCTCGTGACCCCATTGAACTCGGCACGATTGACACTGTTGGCGAACCAAAGGTCATTGATATAGCCGTGATTGGCCGCCTCAATGTGCTCAATCGCCTGCTCGAACAATTGACAGACCAGGCCGCCAAGACGCAACAAACCCTTGATCAGGCCAAAAACGACTCAGACAGGCAAATGCATAATGTGGAACTGGATACGCTCCACGAACAGCTCGCCCGAATCGAAAAGCAAATCCAGCAGACCAAACACCCTGAGGAAGCACGTGCAGAGCTCAGACGATACGGCGCAATGACCAGCACAACACGAGCAAGACCTTCCCAGGAACAACCTGTTAGCTCACAAGGACGCTGGATACCCACAACAGCGCCGGATGAAGCGGAAAATGTATCCTGGCGTTACGAACTTGACAACACTCAGCAAACAGAGCAACGCGTATTGAGAACACGACGTAAACAAATCGAAGCAGAATTGAAGGCTGTGGAGCCGGATCTCCGTAGACGTTACGAAAGTGGCCTTATCACAACCGAAGAAATGCAGGGCAAACTTCGAACCCTCAAGAACGAGATGGAGCTTCTTGATGCACAACTGGGAGAGAGTACAGAACATCCCAAGCAGCAGCGGGTCAGCTACTCGGTCAAACACATCCCTTCCTACCATGAAGCATTAAAAATCATTTGGCCTCTCATTGATCAAGTCGGGATCATCAGTTGGACACCTGACAGCATGGACCTTCTGGCAACCGCAGATGAACACAGGAAGATCCAGCAGCTGCTAAAAGAACATGATACACCCGGAACAGACGCACGCACAAAGAAAACACCTGCTTCAGCCCAAACAGTCCGGTCGACAAGAAGCTCAATAGCATCAGCACAAACAAACCGCTTGGGCAGTAGACCTGTCCCGAGCTCAAGCACAACAACACGAGGATCCACGGGACAAAACCTAAACGCCGAGGTAGACGACCTGCGTGGCCAGGTCAAGGGGCTTAATGATCAGATGAAGGAAATCCGTATTCTCCTTGAAAAGCTGGTTCAAGAAAGGACCCTTCCCTCTCTCTACGAAGACCCCCTTGACCAAATAGATATGAAGTCACACTGACAGGCCTTTGCAGATAATGTTTTGCAGAGGCCTTTTTTTTCGCCAAAAACGCAAGCCTGCCATACCTCCTCAGCCTTGGTCTTCAATGACAGCGTCGGTTAACTTTTGCCTGCAGCCTCTATATTGTATAGGATGCAGGCAGATTATTATGTCGAGACACAATAATCTTGAAATTGAGCGTATACACCATTGATTGAGAGAGACCCTATGCATTTTGAAGACTCACCAAAGAGACACGCTATCATTTGTGTCATCTTTTTTTTTTGTTTTCTCCTTATTTTTTCTATTTCCGGGTGCTCCAAAAAGACATCAGAGAGTGCCAAGTCGATACCAAAGAGGAACACGTCACCAAAGATATCGAAACAAGCGCCTGCATCTCTCAAGGGCGGTGCATTGACAGTGTTAACATCGGAACAGGCAGCAATGGCTGGTGCAGAGGATGCCTTGAAAGATTCAGGGAGCCTGAATGGCGACGTGCCTCTGCCAGATGCACTGACTGAATCATTGGTTTTATCCACACCGGCATTGACCACCGATGAATTTGCCACATTTCCGCATGAAGCCATGTTGAAACTGATTGCAGATATGACGCCACCAGAGCAGCCCATCACCAACACACGTGAGCTTGACAGACTTCTTCAGGAGGAAGAGGACCTGATGGCCGGGGTGAAGATGGACCTTGAACAAACCGAGGTGCTTCAGCCCATGGCAGAGTTGCGAGAAAAGATTGCCAAGGCCTATTATATACTGGGGAATCCCACCCGTGCCGCTGAATATCTTTTGGGATCTGTGACAGTGATGCCCGAAAATGCGGATCGCTGGGAACTGCTGGGAGACTGGATCAGTGCTGAACAGTCACCCAACACCCTTCCTTTTCTTCAACATGCGTACGCCATGGTGCTGAAAACCGACCCGACTCGACGCTCTGCCCAAATAAAACTTGCAGGCATCTGCGTATCTGCGGGTGATTTTGAATCGGCGAGAGGCCTGCTGGAAATTATTCTTGACGATAATGATTATGATCCAGAATGGATGCATGTAGGCCTTCTGGCCACGTCGTATGCCCAGACGGAGAAGATACAAGATGGGATTGCTTTTTTTGAAACATTGCTGGTCAAACATGGTTATTCTCAGTACATGCTGGCACTGGCCATCCTGGAACATGAGAACGGTGATTCCAAGGCGGTGAATGACTATCTGGCCTACATAGACTCGTCTGAGCCGGAAACATCCCCACTGAAACAATATGCGGTGGTCCTTCGCAACGCATTCAAGGAGGGGAAATAATGAGACACTTATCCAATACCCTGCTGATTTTTGTTTTCGCTTCCCTGGTCGGATCTGCTCAAGCCTCGATCAACACTCAAGCCGAGCTTCGTGCCGTCAAGAAAGCAGATATTCTGGTTGAAAACTATCGCAATGCACTCAAACTGAATGATCCGGTTGTGCGCATAAACGCGGCCCTGGAATTGCAGAGTAATCCCATGGCCATTCAGAGGGCCAATGCAAGCCAAATGAATCTGGTTAAAAACAACTTGAATAAGGATCTCAATGGCATTCGTGATCGCACCAAGGCTTTAATCAGAAAAGACATCGCAGCCAAACTGGGTGTCAAGGAAAGCGATGTGACTTTCTTTGAGGCCACAAATACAGGCCGCAAAGCCAAGGGCGTCAAGCCTGCCAAGATAAAAGTCGGGCAGGACTGGGACGTGACAGTCCGTGTCAAGGGTGAAGACATTCCGATCAGTCTATCTCGCTCGTCAGTCGAAGAGTCATTTTACCAGGCCTGTAACAACAGAAAGCCCAAAACGCCTGCCCAAGCCAAGGCCTTTGCCAGCAAGCAGTATGTTGAAGTCACCAATAGTACCTGTTTCTTCATCATAGCCGATGTCCACCATGTGTTTTTCAATTGGGGCTGAATCAGTTACTGTCAATATCAGAGCACGTAACTGAAAGCAAACAAAAGGGCATGCAAAAGGGATTATAAAGAGGATACCTATGCAGCTTATATTGAAGAGCAGGAGGGACAGGCAAGAATCTCGATTATTGATGATTTTGTATGTCAGCATGCAACCCATTGGTCCGGCTTGGAGGTTCCGGATATTCTGGCGGAAATCTTAGACATATCAGATAGTCATCGCGATGAACTGCGAACCTGGTATCTGAGACATTTTGCCTATTATCAAGTTGAATCCATCAAAGGCCCAGTTTTGTATGCCAACAACACCGTATGCAAAAAACAGTATGCGATTCGAGTAGGCGAACACAACCGTAAGTTCAAAATCGGGTATGTCTACCTTGGAAGCTTAGTGCCTTGGAATGACGAATGGTATTGGTCGGGAAGACAACATGCTGTTGGCCGAGTGTCAGGTGATGTTATGGAGGAATTAGTAGGGACCTTTCTGCAGAAGCAATCCCGGATAGCCTATAGATACAGTGATTCTCTCCGGAAAAAGGCGAGGAATCTCATAGAAGTGCACTATGACAACTTTGTGGATTTCCACGGTGATGATATGGTCGTGTTCCCGGACGGCTATGCAATGGCCGCTGCTATGCAGAAACAGCATCGCCTGGAATATGACGCCCATCCTCAAGAGATCATAGAAGAGGTGATGGAAAATCACAACCTAAAGAACCGCTGGCCAAGCTCTTCCTATCCTCCAGCACTCTTGAATTCTATAACTGGAGTAGGCGTATTCTTCAATCGGGATGAGGGACAAGAGATAATGCCGGGATTTAACTATATTCTACAAGGTCTTGAGAAGAAGGAAGTCGATATGACAGAGGATGAAACCGTCAGTATCAGAGGTTTGATTAAATCCCCTGAAATCAGTCCGAAGTTTGTTGAAAAGCTGGTAGAGAAGCATGGTGCCGAATCTGTGGCAGAGGCGTTTTTATACAGAGATGGCAAGGGAATGGACTGCTTACACCATGCTCTGAGACGGTATAAAGGCCAGCATTATAAAATGCGGTATCCGAACATGTACTTCTGCTAGTCAATATCTTTTCTTGTTGCCCACATCCTGGACAGTACGCTGGTAGGTAATTGTGGAATCTCACTCAATGTTAAGACTTGATGGCCCAAACTCCCCCAACCCAATCAGATTGGGCGATGCTAACGCTGGTGAGGGCTTGTGAGCAGGTTGGGTGAATCTGGCTGGCATCCATATATCCAAGGCCCCGTCGTCAGCCTTGAAAGCGAACGCAGTGCTGGTGATCAAGCCCAAGACGATCACCACAGCAATCCCCAGTGCCCACCTAACAAGATTGGCAAACATCCGCTTTGGGATTTTAGCCCTAAGGGATTTCACAGCGCAACGAATGATTTGGCGATAAAAGCTGGATTGATCAAGATCCAACTATCAACTTGGGTATTGCAACCGGTGCTGTTAGTGGTGTGGTTGTTTTAGACAGCGATCCTGCTGACCATGGTGGTGAAGAGTCAATTAAGGAATATGAGATTCCGACGACCTTAACAGCCAAGTCTGGTGGAAACGGAAGGCATTGTTACTTTAAGCACCCAGGACAAGACGTCATTAGCAGTACCAATGTGTTTGGCAAGGGTGTGGATGTACGTGGCGATGGGGGCTATATCATCGTAGCTCCCTCTTCGCACCGTTCAGGTGGTGTCTATTGGGCCTGAGCTAGAGTAATGACAAGCAAGCAGGGCAAAAAATAAGGGCTGCAAGCGAATGCCTACAGCCCTTTGAAAGTCTATACGATTTTGATTCAGCTATTAGGCTGTTTTGCGTCTACGGAGTTTTCTGCCAGCAACGACAAGGCCAATTGAGCCAAGAAGGAATGCGGAGGGGACGGGGACCGGGTTTACCGCAGCGGGGGTCCATGTCGCGAAGTTGGCATTGGTAAAAAAGAGATCTCGGGGCGACTCCGTCGGCGTCGTGGGAGATAACCACGTGTCGACGCTCATGTTGACCGACATATTAAATGTAGTATGTCTATCGGTTAATTCATAGGGTGTAAGGACCCAGGGTATGTTACGGTGCATGAACGGCCGTAGGCCCGACCATCGGGGGGATAGGATCGATATTGTTTAGGGCTGCCCCGAGCGCGGCCGCTGCTACGGTTGCATTTTGCTGTGTCGTGAACGTGAGGGAGGGGTTAGCTCCGAATACATCATCGAACGTGCCTGCGTGGAAAGTTACATCGTAAAGTGTCCCGCTGACCGATATTTCCGTGAATCCGGTTGGAGCGTCAAGGGGGCCAATAATAGTGAATTCCGCTTGGGATACCGAACATATACACAGGCCAACCATGGTAATAAGCCTCAACTGGAAACTATGTCTGTTCTTCATGCCTGACGTCCTCCTAATTATGGTTCATGATTTCATTCGACAGCGTCGATCGTCACCAAATCAATTGATCTGCTTTGGTAGTGGGTCTGGATTAATGGCCTGTATTAACTCGTACAATATGTCTAGCGTAGCATTGAGTTATTGCAATGTCAATGTAGGAAAACGCAAGAAGGAAAGAAGTGTTACTTAAGGTAAGGAACGCCGGAATAATTAGTGTCGCTAACGCTATCATATTTTGGTAATCTAAATGGACATAGAACGGTGTGAATCATTTACGTTAGGTATTTTAGCATAAGTGGACGCAATTGCTC